>JBFMCT010000042.1 GCA_040754375.1 Actinomycetota bacterium | reverse complement strand
GCTCCGAGCCCGGCCGTCGGCGCGGCTGCGCTCTTCAGCCCGCCGCCTGCGGCGGTTGTGGATCCGGCCGAGGGCTTGGTTCTGTGCCAGGCGGCCATGGGGTTGTGGCCGGCTTTCTCCCGGGCCAGGCGCTGCTGGGTCTGGTCGAACAGCGTGCTGCCGGCGTGTCTCGCGGTGGCGGCCGGGGTCGGGGTGCGCCCGGCGGCGGCCATCGACGCCGCGCCCGACTCCAGGATGGGGACCAGCTTGAGCAGCGCCAGCGGGGACAGCGCGGCCAGGCCCAGCAGGGCCACGCCCGCCATCACCGCCCCATATCCGTCGGTGCTGACGCTGGCGTTCAGTCCCGACGCCGCCAGGGAGAGGATGGCCACGATGACGAACTTGGAAAAGATCAGCGCGAACAGCAGGTGCATCAGCCGCCGCGCCCACTGGGCCGTGGCCGGCCACACCAGCCCGGCCAGGGCGATGGGCAGGAACAACACGGCGATGTAGATCGCTGCCGAGCGCAACAGCAGCTCGAACCACACCGCCACCGTCCCCACGATCAGCAGCAGCCCACCGGCGAAGGTGGCGAACAGGCCCCCCACGCCGGGGACGAACTGGATGGCGGTGGCCGCTCTGCCGAGGAACTCTCCGGCGTTGGCTCCCGCCCCCTGGGAGACGTAGACGCTCATCTCGTCGCTGATGGCCAGCAACGCCACCACCACCGCCACCCCGGCCCCGGTCCCCAGGGTGGCCATGGGCAGCTTGCCCAGCACCATCCGCAGGAGGCGGCCGCCGTCCTGGTGGATGACCGCCCCCATCACCGACATGATCAACAGCGGGATGAGCAGCACCGCCGCCAGGGAGGCCATCGTCCGGTAATGCTGGCGGAACCAGTCCGCCTCCAGCTTCGGGGCCGTCGTCTCATCAATCAGCCCACCCGCCTGGCCGAGAAAGAACGTCGCCCCATCCGCCACCCACCGGGTGAGCTGCTCCGCAACGTTCTGGGACACGGCGTCGACCGCGGCGTCGGCGACGGGCGCTGCCACCGCGCCCACTGCGGTGCCAGCCGCACCCGGTAGATCGCCCTCGGCAAGCTTCTTGGCCACATCACCGGTCGCACAGGCAATGCTGATCAGAGGCTTATCGCACAAGCCTTTTCCACCGTGACCAGGATCAGCCGGCGCAGTCCCGGGCGGAGCAGGATCGGGCGCTACCGGTGGCGGGGGAGTCTCGGACGCGGTCGTCTGCGCCCAAGTGGTCCCACCGCCGAAGCTGAGCATGACAGCTCCCCATGCCGGGATGAGTGCGGCCAAGACTCGAAGCCGCTTACCGCGCAACATGGTCGAGTTCCTCGAAGGTGCGGGCCTCCGCGACTATCCGGTTACTAGCTTCCAGGTTGTTCGGCTCTGGACTTGGACCGTCTTTCCCCGTTGGGTTTCCGGCGAGCCGCCACGCCCCTCGT
The DNA here is from genome assembly GCA_040754375.1 of Actinomycetota bacterium. Classification (NCBI taxonomy): domain Bacteria; kingdom Bacillati; phylum Actinomycetota; species Actinomycetota bacterium. The sequence continues at coordinate 25,979 of JBFMCT010000042.1, read as the reverse complement.
TCCCAGCCAAGTTCGACGGTCTTCGTGATGAACCCCGAAATCACTCCTTCGTCGACGCCTGGCTGCCCACCCACGGCCGCCTGCCAGAACTCCACCTTTGCGAAGTCCTTCGTGAAAGTCGGCACGCGGTAACCAAGCGGAGCCCTTCGCAGCACCTTCGGGCCGTTGACCTTTCCCAGCGCGGCCGCCGCCCCTTCCTCGTCTTTCAGGATCTGATCGCGCATGGCGTCGTTGCTGATCAGGTTCACTACCTTCCGCCGTTCCTCGGGTGTCATGAACACGGCCCGAACAATGACGTCGTCGTAGGCAGCAGCCGCGGTGACAGCTCCAGCCTTCGTGCGGGGGTAGCTCTTGGGGTCGAGGCCGCTGCTGGTGGTCTGCTCGGGCTTCGGCTTGGGTGCGCTCGTTCCGCCGTCGTTGGCGCTGGCTCGGCCGATGAGGAGTCCGACGAGGAGGAGTCCGGTGCCGAGGGCGGCGGCGGTTTTGTTGCTCATGCGGAGCGCTCCTGGGTCGGCTCCCCATGGGGGGTGGGGGCGAGGCAGGCTGCGGTGAGGGCGACGATCAGGACGAGGATGAGGAGCTGGTCCACGCTGGCCTCCTGAGGGTTGCGGCTACCGCGGATTGTGGGTCAGTTGAGGCTGCTGCCGGCGTTGACGAAGAAGCGGATCAGGACTGAGGCGGCGCCGATGATGAGGGCGCCGAAGAGGGAGAGGGCCACGGTTCGTTTGGCGGTGAGGGTGCCGTAGGGGTTGTTGGTCGCGCCGCAGAGGCCCCAGGCGGCGGCGCCGCCGATCACCCCGGCGGTGCAGAGGATGAAGCCGATGGTGGCCAGCCCGCCGATCATGCGCAGTAGCGAGGCGATGCCGGGCAGGCCGTCGCTGTTCGGGGTGACGGTGGGGACCTCGGCGGCGAGGATGGTCGCGACGAGATTCAACATCGAGGCTGTTCCTCCGGTGTGTGGGCGCGGCCCGTCCAGAGCCGGCATGCCGGCGTCCTTAAGCCGCTGCTGTTCGGGTGGGAGCCTTCCGGCTCGACGTGTGGGGCCCCCGCCTGGGGCCCCGGGCTGGGGGGTTCACGGTGATGAACGAGCCAGCCTGCGCCTTATGACGCGTTTTCGGTCTGGAAGTCCCGACTGTCACAAATTGGGCTCGTTGGTCGCCCTTATCCGGGGCCGCGTTGCGGTCTACTCCGGCCCGATTGACGATGGGCGGAATCTGGCGGCGGTTCGATTTTCGGACATTTCGCTCAAGTCGGGCGTTTCTGGCGCCGATGTCTGTGGTGTCCAGCTCGAAGGAGCTACGTCGAAGGAGATTGGTCTGATGCTTTCGTACCGTCAGAAGGTGGCCGGCCTCGCCGTTGCCGGTGGGCTTCTTCTCGCTGGAGCGACCGCTGCTGCCGCCGACTTCAATGCCTCGGGCAGCGTCCAGGTTGATCCCGGCGCCGAGGTCATCCCCCCCACCGTCACCCCGCCGCAGGTCACCCCGCCCCAGATCACCGGCCCGTCCGCCTCGCTGCCCGAGGTCACCAAGGCGCCGTCGGTGTCGGGCCCGCAGGTCACGATGCCGGAGGTGAAGGCCACACCCCCGTCCGCCATCCTGACGGACGAAGACATCACGGTGACGGTGCCCCGCCCCCAGGTGACCGGCCCCGACGTCACGGCACCGTCGGCCACCGCCCCTGAAGTGTCCGAGCCGTCGGTGACCGGCCCTCAGGCGACCGAGCCGTCGGTGACTGGCCCCCAGGTCTCCGGCCCGTCGGTGAACATCACGCCGGGCAGCAACTCGGTGCAGGTCTCGGCCGAGATCACCCTGTAGTTCGTCCCCTTCGCCACTGCGAAGTGCCGTGCCCCTCTCCCCGGGGGCACGGCACTTCCGCGTTCCAGGACAGCGTCAGAGCGATTTCCAGCCAGAATGATGGGCGATGAGCATCGGTGAGGATTCGTTCGACGAGGAACGCCAACGGCGGTGCCGGGCGGGGGACCCCCGTCTCATCGAGGCGGAGCGGGAATTCCTGCATCGCCTGGTCGCAGATTTCCGGGAGTACCCGTCACCCTGGTCATCGCGTGTGGTGCATGACGCTCAGCTCGATCCGATCATCGAACTTCGTTGCCGCTGACGGCCGACCAGTGCGAGACGCCGACGGGCACTTCGTCCACGTCAAGACCGACAACGGCAAGCCGGTCCTCGACACCGAGGGGAAACCCGTCCTCGAGCGGGTGGAGATCCTTGCCGAGCATCTGGACTACGAGGGAAGGCCAATCCTGGAGATGTTCCCTCCGGGGCCGTCCTAGGAGCGGGGTCAAGGGGCGCCGCCCCTTGGAGTGCCGGTCGTTCGTCTCCAGCCCGGCGACGACCCGCGGACCGGGGAGTCAGCCGACGTTGACCGGCCCGAGCTCGTCCTCCTTTGCCGCGAGCGGGGGCCGGGTGGCTCGATGAGCGGGTTGGTCCCGGACCGCCTCCGCTAGAAGCGGCCGGCGGGGCCCCGTACCCGCCGGCCAACGCTGCGGCCTCTTCCCGGCGCGGTCAGCGGTCCTCCGCGGTGAGGAGAAGGGGGGCGGGGCCCCCTCGGACCCCCGGGCGGGGCGGGTCAGGTAGCCGAGTTCGTCACCCCAGTTCGACGTTGATCTCGAGGACGACCGTCACCGTGGTGGTGTCGTCAGTCCCGACCTCGCATGCGGTAGTCGGTCCAGGCCTGGAGGGCTTCGTCGGGGGTCATCTTCGCGACGTCGGCGGCGGGAAGGCCGGCGGTGTGAACCAGTCGCTCGATGAGCCACGCGGGCAGCTCCTCGGCGGTCTCGGCGGGTGGTGCGTGGCCGAGGCGGGCGAGGACCTGGGCGAGGGCGTGGGCGGTGGGGCCGGGCCCCATGGCGCCGACCCGGGCGGCGGCTTCTTGGTACACCTCGTCGTCGGCCCGGGCACCGACGGCCCAGATCTCGCACACCTCGATGGCGCCGTCGGCGGTTTCTCGGTAGACGATGCGCCAGTCCCGGTTCCCGACGACCAGTTTGCGGTATCCGGTGAGCGGCCCGCCTAGCGCCGCCCCGGCCTTGGGGTTCTCCTCCAAGAGGAGCAGTTTCTTCAGGACCCGGGTGACGATCTCGGGGGCCAGTCGTTGGAGGTCCTCGATGGCGGCGTCGAGGAAACGGACCTCGGCCATCCGCTACTCGTCGTCGAGCGCCTTGAGTTCCTCCCGGGTGTGGCCGAAGGCGGCCAGGACCTCGTCCAGGCTGGTGCGCCGGCCGCTGTCGGTTGCGGCCCGGGCCACGACCAGCGCCAGGTCGCGCAGGTCCTCCTCGAGCTCCTGGAGCTCGCCGAGACGGCGCATGGACACAACGGCCGCGACCGGCTTGGAATGGCGGGCGACGATCACGTCGTGGCCCCGCTCGGCGTCGGCCACCAGACCGGAGACACCGCGACGGTTGGCCTCGGTGACCGAGACGATGTCGCTATCACGCACCAGAGTCATACCCAGATTCTACTTAGATATCTAAGTAGAATGCAAGAGGAGCCTGTAGTCGGGTCTCCGTGCACCGAGGTGCGAATCGATGCCCGGCAAGGGGGCTCTCCTGAACGGAAACTCGCCAGGGCCAGGCTTTCGGAGGGGTCACGGACCGGCACGTCGAAGTTCGCCGCTGGGGGGATCTTGGTCATGCACGTCCGGGCGCGCTCATCGAACGTGGTTCTGCGCCGGCCGCCGGAGCCGGCCCGGCCTGGTTGTGCCCGGCGGCGGTTGCCGTCGCTGGTTGTCCGGCGTGGACAGCGCCGCCGCCGGCCCGGCTGACCGGCCGGAGGTCCGCCTAGCGGCTGGTTGTCATACGGCCTCGGTACGGTCCTCCTCATGGTGAGCACTGCGACCCGCCGTCGGGCGGAGGGCTACATCCGCCGGGCCGTGTCGGCGGGGTGGGGCCCGTGGGAGGCGCTGGATGGGTTCCGCCGCCGGGGTGGGCGGATCGGGTGGCGGGAATGGTTCTCGCTGTGGCGGCGGATGGCCGCCGAGTCGGGCCTCAGAGTCCCGTAGCGACTGAATACTGTCGTTTGTGCGCGGCTGGTCTGACACACCCGTCATAGGCTGTCGTTAATGTCCAAAAGTGACAGTCAACCCCGGAAATCGGTGGTAAACGCCTCGACGGCCCGGCGGGCGCGCCCACCGGGCGCCACCAAGGCCACCCGGGCGTCGGCCGCGTCGAGGAAGCTGCCGGCCGAACTCCTCACCCCTGACGAGGTGCGGGCGCTGATCCGGGCCTGTTCGCCCACCGCACCGACCGGGGTCCGCAACCGAGCCCTGCTGGTCGTCCTCTATCGAGGTGGGCTGCGGGTCGGTGAGGCCCTGGCCCTCTACCCCAAGGATGTCGACGCCGCCCGGGGCACCATCCGGGTCCTGCACGGCAAGGGGGACCGGGACCGCCTGGCCGTCATCGACGACGGGGCCCTGGCCGTGCTGTCCCGCTGGATCGACGCCCGCAAGGCTCTGGGGATCTCGGCGCGGCGGCGGTTGTTCTGCACCCTGGCCGGCGGGCCCCTCCAGGCCTCCTATGTCCGTCAGCTCCTGCCCCGCCTGGCCAGCCGGGCCGGGATCGACAAACGGGTCCACGCCCACGGACTACGCCACGCCCACGCCGTCGAACTGGTCGAAGACGGCGTCGCCGTCCACCACATCCGCGACCAACTCGGCCACGCCAGCCTGGCCGTCACCGACCGCTACCTCCGCCGCATCGCCCCCGGCGCCCGCATCGACGCCCTCCGCGGCCGGCGCTGGGAGCTGTAGAGGCTCCGCTCCCTGGTCGCGCTCGCCTGGCAGTTGGCGGCACGTTCCGCAGGAGAGGGCCTATTCAGCCAGGCCCGTTTCGATCGAGTTGGTTGGCTTCTTCGTCGATGTCGGTGAGGTCGTTGTAGTAGTGGCGGACCGCGGCCGGGAGGGTGCCGATGTGGGTGCCGATGGACCACTCGCAGCTGTCATCGGTGTGCCAGCGCAGCGCGGCGAACACCTCGGGGGGTGGGGTGCCGACGCGCATGTGCGCCGAGATTGTCTGGTCGGCGGTGCGCAACAGCAGGCTGATGGGCAACTGTGGGTGGGCGGCGACGGCCCGGGTGAAGGCGCGAAGCTCGTCGAGGCAGCCGGGATCGAGCCGGCGGTCAGGCAGCCGCTCGAGCTGGGCGACGACCCTTCCGAGGCAGTCCAGGTTGCGATGGATCGCGCCCACCATCCGCAAGGTGTCGGCTGGGGCGAGCAGCAGCTGGGCCCCGGCGCTGTCCCTGTCGTCGAGGGCAGCGAGGAGGAGCTGTAGGTGACCGCGGAGTTCCTTGCAGGCGCTCCTGGCCTGTTCCAGCCAGTACAGGACAACCCAGTCGGAGAGTTGGTCGGACCACTCGCCCATGCCTCACAAACCTCGTCGAACAGAAGGGAGGGTCAGCTCGTTGCGGGCCTGCTGTTCTTGGTTTTGGCGTTCAACCGCTCGATCTGCGCTTGCAGGCGGCGGATCTCTGCTTGGAGTTCGAGGACCCGCTTGATCCCGGCGATGTTGATCCCGGTGTGGGTCAAGGCGGCGATCTCCTGGAGCTTTTCGACGTCGCGGCTGCTGTAGAGACGGGTCCTCCCGACGCTGCGCTCGGGATGGACGAGACCTTCCCGCTCGTAGATCCGCAAGGTCTGGGGGTGCAGCCCGCACAGTCGGGCGGCCACCGAGATGGCAAAGACCCCGCGATGCGCGTCGGGCCAGTCCATCACCCCCACCGCCACGGTCGAACCAGGGCGTCGACGATTCGGGGAAAATCGACATCGACATTGCCCGTTCGACCCGGAGGGGCGCCGTCCGCATCCGGGGGCGCAGCGATGTGAACCGGGGGCGTCAACGAGCCGAGCCCGAAGGGTGAGTCGCCGCCCGGCCGTGGGAATCTGCCTGGCCGCCCTCCGTCGCCGCTGCTGAAATCCTGATGCATATCTCAGTCATTTCTTTTAGATTTATTGTGCTCGAGCCAGGATAACATCTGGCTTTCAAGCTTCAACGTGGATTCGATGTGGCGGGAAGGAGGACCCCAGCATGCTGATGCGACGCGACCTGGTCCGTGACCTCGATCGGCTGACCTACCGGAACCGGACCGAGTTCCCCGCTGCCGGCCGACCATCCCGCCCGCGAGGGTCGACAACCAGACTGACAGGGGTGCCCTAGAGGCCACCTCGCCATCCTCCTGGCGGCTGGACCATGACCAGCGCAACGGCCGCCCGATGGGCGGCCCCGGCGGGTGGTCGTGGGCACCCCGCCGGGAGGATGGCCTCCTGCCCCGTTCGGGGTTGGCGTCTCTCGCTGCCCGGCCCCGACCCCGCCGCCCCTCTTCTTGTTCGGTCTGTCCCGGAGAATTTTCATGCGTATCGCCGTCATCGCCCCGCCGTGGCTGCCCGTCCCCCCGACCGGCTACGGCGGCACCGAAGTGGTCCTCGACACGCTCTGTCGGGGGCTGGCGGCCGCTGACCACGACGTGTTGCTCTATGCCACTGGCGATAGCACCTGCCCGGTGGAGCTGGCCTGGACGTTTCCGGAGCATCTCGGGACCGTGGCCATCAGCCCGGCCGCCGAGCTGGCCCACGTGATGGACGCCTACGACACCGCCCTCGGCTGGGGCGCCGAGGTCATCCACGATCACACCATCACCGGCCCGGTGTGGGCCGGCGTCCACGGCCGCTGCCCGGTCGTGACCACCAACCACGGACCGTTCAGCGGCGACCTGGCGGCGGTCTATCGTCGGATCGGTCCCCATCTGCCGATCATCGCCATCTCCCACCACCAGGCCTCGACCGCCGGTGCGATCCCCATCTACGCCGTCATCCACCACGGCGTCGACCTCACCGGCGTGGAGCCCGGCACCGGGACGGGCGGCTACGCCGCCTTCTTGGGCCGGATGACCCCCGACAAAGGCGTGGACCGAGCCATCCGGATCGCACGGAGGGCCGGGGTGGCGCTGCGGATCGCGGCCAAGATGCGCGAACCCGCCGAACAGGCTTACTTCGACGCCACCGTCCGCCCCCTGCTCGGCGGCGATGTCGAATACCTCGGCGAGCTCAGAGGCGACGACAAGCACCGCCTCCTGGCCGACGCTACCTGCCTCCTCAACCCCATCGCCTGGCCCGAGCCCTTCGGCATGGTCATGATCGAAGCGCTGGCCCGGGGAACCCCCGTCGTCGCCACCCCCTACGGGGCCGCCCCTGAGATCATCGGCGACGGTGTCACCGGCTGGCTCCGTCGCGACGATGACCAACTCGCCCGAGCGGTGCTGACCGCCGCCAGCCTCGACCGCACCGCCTGCCGGGCCGCCGCCCAGACGCGCTTTTCCATGGAACGCATGGTCACCGACCACACCTCGATCTATGCCGCCCTGGCAGCCACCACCCGGGCCCACGACGCTGAACTCGTCAGTGTCCTCGACGGCGACGCGCCCCCCGATCGGGCTGAGTTGGTCAATATCAGCCCGACCGACACCGCTTTGTGAGTCATGTGTGACCCCCGGCCGGTCGTGGTGGCCACCTGGGAAGGCGGAACGACCTGGGTCGTCAATCTGCAACGAGGAATGGCCCGCACCCGCCTCGCCATCTTCGACGGTTACGCCTCCAGTCGTCGGGCCGCCGCCTACAAGCGGCGGGTCGAATCGGTCCTCGACGGCGTCGATCCTGCTGAGGAGCGACCAGCCCCTCCGCCAGCTCATTTGGCTCGCTGAGGCCTCCTGAATGGCTACCAGTTCAGCGACCGATGGACCACAGAACCGACCACCGCTCCGGCGATGGCTCGGTGTGCTGATCAGCGCCGGAGCGGTCCTTTCCGGCTGCCGGTCCACGGCAACGCACGTGGCGACCACCACCAAGCCCACTGGGTCGACGACCACCGCCCGCTTCCCCGACGAGTTCGTCGTCGGAGACCACGTCCCCCTCGGTGACGCCGGCGGCAGCGTCACCGTCCAGGCGACCGAAACCGGCATTGACCCCGGCCGGCTCTTTGCACCGCCCCGAGGTCGGCAGTATTTCGCCGCCAAGGTCAAAGGGTGCGCCGGCTCGACCGAACACGACATCACCTTCGAAGCGGACTACTTCTCCATCCGCCTGGCCGACCACACCGTCTACCCCGGCGCCGAAGGAGTGAAAAAACCTGCCCTGCCCGGCGGAACCATTCCGCCCGGCGGCTGCCTCGATGGGTGGATCACCTTCACTATCCCCACCGGCCAGCCGCCGCTCGCCATCATCTACGACGGCTCCCTCCCAGTGACATGGACCCTGACACGGCCGTAGTCCGCCCAGAACTTCCAATCTGGCGGCTCCGGCCGCCTTCCACCACGGCCACCGCCGCCGCCTCCCCTCGATGGTTCGCCGACCCCGGAAGGGCAACACGATGACCGTCCCCTCTGACCGCAACGAGGACCGCCGCCAAGGCGATCCCGATCACCCACACCAGGCTGGGGGCCACCACCAGCGGCGGCCCCCAGCCGACGAGCTGCTCCGACGCTCCGACGAGTTCCTCGACACCATCGATGAGGTGTTGGACCACCCCAACACGATCGACTCCTACCGGCAACCCCCGGGAAACTGAGCGAGGTCACCGATGAAGCTCTGGCACCTCTCCGAGCCGCGGCCGGCTTGGCCCTCGTCGAGTCGGGTCGATCCCAACCGCCGGTCGATCCCGAGCAGGCCCGACACTTTCACGCCGCGATCACGGCGGCCATCCCCCACTGGCCAAGTTGGCTCCCGAGACTCTGGCCCATTGGCGGTCCCGCACCGAAATGGGCCTGGGGGTGGCCCTCCTGGCCCCACCCATTCCTGCCCGGCTGGTGGGCGCCGCCTTGGGTCTCTTCGCCGCCGGGATGGTCTGGACGTCCTGGCACGCCCCTCGGACCACCTCAGACGGCCAGTCCCTCGCCGGCGACGACCCGGCCGCTGCCAGCCCTCTGGTCCTGCTGGCCGCCATCGGCGCCGCCTTGGCCCTCGACCCTGGGCGCCGGCATCGCGCCGGGTGACGGACGCCGGGTCGGGGTGGGGGGATTCCCCGACCCGGCGCCCCGTGGGGCCGTGGGCCGGTCGATGGCGGGCAAGGGGGAGGACCCGCCCGGCAAGGCCCCAGCGGACACGTTCCCGATATTTTTACAACGATATCAAGCAGGCTATTACGTCTAGGTTCCGTGGTGGTGAATCGGATCGTTCCATGGCCTGACACTTCGATATCCACCGCGGCGGTGGCGGCCGGAAATCGTTGTGGCACAAGACCTTCTGCGGACCACTCGCCGCTGCTGACCCTACACGATATGTGAGTGTTGCGCCGGTTTTCGGCCCAGTTGATTGGGTCATCTGCTGCGCCATGATGTCATCAAATATCAGAAGAGCAATTCCGGCGATGGTGACGATCGCTGATTTCCATCCGACAGGGAGCCCCGGCCTCCTCCGCCGCCCTTGCGCAGGAGAGCTGCTATCGGCTTGGCTTCCACGGCCATGAGGGCCCTCGATTGGCGGGCGGCGGCCCGGTGCGTGGGGAAGACAGAACTGTTCTTCGGCCCGGTCAACGAACGGGCCGAAGCCCGACGAAGGCGCGAGGACCAGGCCCGCCAGCTCTGCGGCCACTGCCCCGTGACCCGGCCCTGCCGGGAGTGGGCCCGCCACCACGGTGAATACGGGATCTGGGGCGGGGAAACCGACGAGGACCGAGCCGCCGGCCAGCTCCCTGCCCGCCCAACCCCGTCGGTATCTGAGCCAGCCATTGTTTAACCGACCCGACCGTCGCTCCCAGATCCCGGCCGCGGAGGAACGCCGGTCCAATCCCTGGCCCCTGTCGACGTACAGGGTCCAGCTCCAGCCGGCGTTCGGGTTCGACGACGTCGCCGCCATCGCCCCCTACCTGGCCCGGCTCGGGGTCACCCACCTCTACGCCTCCCCCTACCTGCAGGCGGCGCCGGGCTCGACCCACGGCTACGACGTGATCGACCACAGCCGGGTGAACGCCGAGCTGGGCGGCGAGGCGGGCCACGAGCGGATGTGCGCCGCCCTCGGCGGCGCCGGCCTCGGCCAGGTGCTCGACATCGTCCCCAACCACATGGCCATCGTCGGCGGGAACCGCTGGTGGTGGGACGTGCTGGAGAACGGCCCGTCGTCGCAGTACGCCTCGTACTTCGACGTCGACTGGGACCCGCCCGAGGCCAAGCTGCGCAACACGGTGCTGATGCCGATCCTGGGCGACCACTACGGCCGGGTGCTCGAGGCGGGCCAGCTAGAGCTACGCCGGGACGGCGGCGGCTTCACCGTCCATTATTACGACCACGTCCTGCCGGTGGCGCCCCGCTCGCTCGACGAGCTGCTCGCCGCCGCCGCCCGGCGCTGCCGGTCGATGGAGCTGGAGAGCCTGGGGACGTTCTTCGGGCGGCTGCCGCCGTCGTGGGCGACGGACCGGGCCAGCCTCCGGGAGCGCCACCGCGACAAGGAGTTCCTCCGGGAGGTCCTCGCCCGCCTGCTCCGCGAGCATCCCGACGTGGCCGCCGCCGTCGACGCCGAGGTGGCGGCGGTCAACGCCGACCCCGACCGGCTCGACACCCTGCTCGAACGGCAGAACTACCGGCTCGCCCTGTGGCGCACGGCCGGCCGGGAGCTCGACTACCGGCGCTTCTTCGACATCCACACCCTGGCCGCCCTGCGCGTGGAGGACGAGGCGGTCTTCCTCGACACCCACGAGCTGCTCATGCAATGGCTCGACCGCGGCGTCGTCGACGGGCTGCGCATCGACCACCCCGACGGGCTGCGCGACCCCGAGGGCTACCTCCACCGGCTGGAACGGGAGGCGAAGCCCGGGACCTGGGTCGTGGTGGAGAAGATCCTGCAGCCCGGCGAGGATCTGCCGGAGTCCTGGCCGGTGGCCGGCACGACCGGCTACGACTTCGCCAACCGGGTGGGCGGGCTGTTCGTCGACCCAGCCGGGGAATCGCCGCTCAACGACGCCTACGTCGCCTTCACCGCCCAGCCGGTGGACTACGAGGAGGTCGTCTACGAGAAGAAGCACCTCGTCATGCGGGACGTGCTCTCGTCGGAGATCAACCGGCTGACGAACCTCGCCGTCAAGGTGTGCGAGAACAACCGCCGCTACCGCGACTACACCCGCCACGACCTGCACGAGACGCTGCGGGAGCTGATCGCCGCCTTCCCCGTCTACCGCACCTACGTCGTCCCCGGCGTGGCCGGCCCGTCCCCGGCCTGACGCCGCCCACGTCGAGGAGGCGGCCAAGGCCGCCCGGGGCCGCCGGCCCGACCTCGACGGCGAGCTGTTCGACTTCCTCGTCGACATCCTCCTCGGGCGGTGCCGGGGGGCGGTGGAGGACGAGCTCGTGGTCCGGTTCCAGCAGGTGACGGGACCGGTCATGGCCAAGGGCGTGGAGGACACCACCTTCTACACCTTCAACCGAATGACGGCCCTCAACGAGGTCGGCGGCAACCCGGGCCGGTTCGGGGTGAGCCCCGACCGGTTCCACGCCGGCAACGCCGCCGCCGCCCGCCGCTGGCCCGGAACGCTGCTGGCGACGTCGACCCACGACACCAAGCGCTCCGAGGACACCCGGGCCCGCATCGCCCTGCTGTCGGAGATCCCGTCCGAGTTCGCCGAGGCCGTGGCCCGCTGGTCCCGGCTGGCCCGGCCGCACCGCACCGAGCCGACGCTCCCCGACCGCAACGCCGAATGGCTCCTCTACCAGACGCTCATCGGCGCCTGGCCGCTGTCGACCGAGCGGGCGGTGGCCTACATGGAGAAGGCCTCCAAGGAGGCCAAGGAGCACACCAGCTGGGTCAACCCCGAGCCGGCCTACGACGACGCGCTGCGCCGGTTCGTCGAAGGCGTCCTCGGCGACGCCGCCTTCCTCGAGGCGCTGGAGGCCTTCGTGGCGCCGCTGGTGGCGCCGGGCCGGATCAACTCACTGGCCCAGACGCTGCTCAAGCTGACGTCGCCCGGGGTGCCCGACATCTACCAGGGCGGCGAGCTGTGGGACCACTCCCTCGTGGATCCCGACAACCGGCGGCCGGTCGACTGGGCCCGGCGGGCGGCGCTCCTGGCCGAGGCCGAGGAGTGCTCCCCGGCCGAGGCCTGGTCGGCCCGCGCCGACAGCGGCCTGCCCAAGCTGCTGCTCACCACCCGGGCCCTGCACCTGCGCCGCCGCCGACGAGACTGCTTCTGCAAGGGCGCGGCCTACGAGCCGCTGGCGGCCACCGGCCCGAAGGCGGCCCACGCCGTGGCCTACGTCCGGGGCGGCGACGTCGTGGCCGTCGCCCCCCGCCTGGTCCTCGGCCTCGCCGGCGACTGGGAGGGCACGACGCTGGCGCTGCCCGAGAGCACCTTCGCCGACGTCCTCGACGGCGGCGGGCGGACGTTCTCCGGCCCGGTCGCCCTGGCCGACCTCCTCGCCCCGTTCCCCGTCGCCCTCCTCGAGCGTGCCCCCTGACGTTCCCGGGTACGCAACCGGCGTTCGGTGAAGGAGGTCCCGTGACGATCTTTTCGGTGTGGGCGCCCAAGGCCGCCGAACGCGTCGAGCTCGTGCTGACGGAGGACGGGCGGCACGTCCCCATGACGCTCGGGCCGGGCGGGTGGTGGCGGGTCGACGTGCCCGAGGCGGGGCCGGGGACCGACTACCAGTACTCGATCGACGGCGGGCCGCCCCTCCCCGACCCCCGCTCCGCCTTCCAGCCCGGGGGCGTGCACGGCCCGTCCCGGGTCGTAGACCACGGCGCCTACGAGTGGACCGACGGCCACTGGCGGGGGGCCGCCCCGCTGTCCGGCGCCCTCGTCTACGAGGCCCACGTCGGCACCTTCACCCCCGAGGGCACGTTCGAGGCCGCCATCACCCGCCTCCCCCACCTGGTCGACCTCGGCGTCACCCACCTGGAGCTGCTGCCGGTGGTCGAATTCCCCGGCGAGCGGGGCTGGGGCTACGACGGCGTGGACCTCTTCGCCCCCCACCACGCCTACGGCGGCCCCAACGGCCTCAAGCGCCTCGTCGACGCCTGCCACAACGCCGGGATCGGCGTGATCATCGACGTCGTCTACAACCACCTCGGGCCGGACGGGAACTACCTCCGCGCCTACGGGCCGTACTTCACCGACCGCTACAACACCCCCTGGGGCCAGGCGGTCAACTACGACGACGCCGGAAGCGACGAGGTGCGGGACTTCGTCTGCGACAACGCCTGCTGGTGGCTGGAGCACTACCACGCTGACGGGCTCCGCCTCGACGCCGTCCACGCCATCTTCGACACGTCGGCCGTCCACATCCTCGAGGAGATGGCCCGCCGGGTGGCGACGCTCGAAGCCCGGCTCGGCCGGCGGAAGTTCCTCATCGCCGAGAGCGACCTGAACGACCCGAAGCTCGTGCGGGCGTCCGAGGCGGGGGGCTACGGCCTCGACGCCGCCTGGAGCGACGACTTCCACCACGCCCTGCACTCCGCCCTGACCGGCGAGACCGCCGGCTACTACGAGGACTTCGGCGGCCTCGCCCCGCTCGGCCGGGCGCTGGAGCGGGGCTACGTCTACGCCGGCGACCACTCCCCCCACCGGGGCCGCCGGCACGGCCGCCCGCTGACCGGCGTTCCCGCCGGCCGGCTGCTCGGCTACCTGCAGAACCACGACCAGGTCGGCAACCGGGCGGCCGGCGAGCGGTCGTCGGCGCTGATGGGCACCGGCCGGCTCCACGTCGCCGCCGCCCTGGTGCTGTGCGCGCCGTTCGTCCCGATGCTCTTCGCCGGCGAGGAGTGGGGGGCGACCACGCCGTTCCAGTACTTCACCGACCACGTCGACACCGAGCTCGGCCGCCTCGTGAGCGAAGGCCGGCGCCGGGAGTTCGCCGCCTTCGGCTGGAACCCGGAGGACGTGCCCGACCCCCAGGACCGGGCGACCTTCGAGCGCTCCGTCCTCGACTGGGCCGAGCTCGACAAGGAGCCCCACGCCCACCTACTGGCTTGGCACAAGGAGCTGATCGCCCTCCGCCGCCGCCTCCCGGCCCTCTCCGACGGCAGCTTCGACGCCGTCTCGACCGCCTGGGACGAGGACGCCGGCTGGTTCCGGCTCAGCCGCGGCCCGGTGACGGTGGCCGTGAACCTGGCCGGCGAGGCCCGGGCCGTGCCCGTCCCGGCCGAGGCCACGACCGTCCTGGCCCGCTCCAACGCCGCCACCACCCTGGCCGACGGCGCGCTGACGCTGCCCCCCGACTCGGTGGCGATCGTGGGGCCGCCCGGCTGACGAGTTCTTGGGAACGCCGGTCAACGTGTCCAAGCCGATAGCTTCAAGCCAAACAGAACCTCGTCGGCGCCAAGGGAGGTGGGCAGGACCATGGAGGCGCAAATCGGAGACCGGATCGTCATCGAAAGGGCAAAGATCGGCCAGCCCCGCCGCCAAGGGGAGGTACGCGACGTCATCAGAAACGGTTCTGTGACTTACTACCGGGTTCGCTGGCAAGACGGCCAGGAAACCGTCTTCTTCCCCGGCCCGGACGCTCGCCTCGAGCCCGCAGCACAACCCGACGCCAAAACCGTCACCGGCCCCAAACAACCCGGCCGACCCCGCCGCTCCCCTGGCCAGATGGCCAAGCCGTCAACAACGCTCAGCGCGGCTACGAAGTTCGAAGTCCGACACAGCGACAACGATCAATACCGCTGGGTGCTGCTCAGCCAGGGACGGATCCTGGCCACCAGCGAGCCGTACACCCGCAAGACATCCTGCCTCAAGGCCATCGAATCATTCCGCAACGCCGCCCTCACCGCCTCGATCGGGAAAGCGGCCGGCCCGGTGGTGACGGCGAAGACCCGAGGGTCGAAGACGCGCTCCACCCAGGTGTCCTGACGCTCTCGGGCAGCTGACGATCTGCTTCCTGCGCCTCATCAGGGTGGTGGCGCCTGTCACGTGATGATCGGCCGGTAGACCACGATCCAGGTCCCAGCCGGGATGGTCGTGTCGTCGGGGGCCAGGCAGGGTTCGCTGAGCTGCATCGGCGGAGAATGGTCGCGTCCCAGCCCGTTCGAAGAATGCCCACGCTTCGCCCCGGTCGAGAGTTCGGCGACACGGCGCAGAGGATGAGCGGGAGGGGGCTGCTGCTCCGGCTACATCGCCCCATCCTCGCGGGGTCGCAGTCCCAGCGATACGGGGGTCAGGAGGCTCGGAGTTCGACGACGAGTTCGACGCCGAGGGCGTGGGCGACGCGGTCGAGGGTGTCGAGTTTGGGGGAGCCGCCCCCCGCTTCGAGCCGGGCGATGGCTGATTGGCTGGTTCCGACCCGGGCGGCGAGTTCGGCTTGAGTGATGTCGGCGGCTTCTCGGAGCTGTCGGACGCGCCGACCGAGTTCGATTTCCCGGCCGGCCTGGTCGTAGGCGGCGCGGGCTTCGGGGGACTGGAGCCGGGCGGCTTTGATCGCCTGCCAGGATTGGTGGCCGCTCATCGGTTCAGTCCTCCTCGGTGGTGTGGCCTTCGGCTTTGCAGCGGTCCATCTCCCGTCCGACCCGCCGGATCTCGCTGTCTTCTCGGCGGCCTTGCTTGCGGAACACGGTGAGCAGCACGAGCCGCTGGCCGGCGATGTTGAAGTAGCTGATGCGGGGGGTGACGTCGCGGAGTTCGAAGCGGAGTTCTCGCAGGGCGCCCCGGAGCTGGCGGGTGTAGGGCTCTTTGAGGGCCAGGCCTTCGGCTTCCAGCAGGTCGATGTAGCGGGCGGCCCGGCCGAAGTCCTTGTCGGGGAGCGACAAGAGCCAGTCGCTGACCTCGGGATGGAGCTCGATCTCCCACCCCACGTTTATATCACCCACGAGATAAACGAGGGCGGGGCCGTCGTCGTCATCGCTCGCCCACGAGATAAACGAGGGCGTCGAAGGCGGCCTTGGGGGTGGGGTGCCCTTCGGTGCGCCAGCGGGCGGCGAAGTCGTCGCCGGTGGTGGTCGGCGCTGTAGCTGCTGTGCCCCCAGGTGTGGCCAAGCCATTCCCGTTCCTCGGCGACCAGCCCGACCAGCGCGCCGTCCTGGTCGACGACCTGCCAGCGGGCCCACCCAAGATCTTCACCCCCGGGGTGTCGGCGTCGACCTGACGGACCATCTGGTACTCGCTCACCCTGTCTCCCTTCCCGCCCCTTCATCCTGCCCGCCAGCTGTGACTTGTTCTTGCCCCTTCCGGGCGGCGACACCTTGGTGTGTCGCTGGCTTGACCGCTTCGCTGCTCCGGGGCGGACGAGAGTCAAGGGACAGTCGGAGGCTGAGCGAGAACCGCAGCGCAGCGGAGACCCGCAGCAACCCTTGACGCCGTGGAGACCCGGTGCCACCCAACCGCCGCCGCCATGCGATCAGGGAGCTTCAGGTTGCCTTCTCCGGCCCCCCCGTCCTCTCGGTCGGCGGAATCCTCTCAGGCGGCCGCCAGGAGCGCCTCGGGCGGATACGGGCGGACCCGGACCCGCCCGGCAGCCCCGACCCCTTCGGCGGCGGTGGTGACGATGCCGGCGGCGGCCGGGACGGCGAAGTAGATCACGTCGTCGTAGCGGCCGAGCAGACCCCGCAGGATCTCCTGAACCCGGCCTTTGCTCTTGCGGGTCAGTTCGACCTCGACCGCGGTCCGCCACACCCGCCCGGTCTGGTCAGTGGAGGTGATCACGCCATCGGGGAGGTGGTCACGGCGACCCCCGGCCGGGTGGTCGAGGCCTTCCCGGAGCTCCCGTTCGCTGACCCACCCGAAGCCGGAATCTTTGGCTTCGGCATAAGCCCGGACGATAGCCACGGCGTGGCGGTGGGCCACGGTGGCGAAGGTCGGGGCGCTGGCCCGCCAGGCCAGCCCGGCGGCGGCCATCCCGTCAGTGGTGAGCCACACCGTGGCCGGGGTGTTGGCCACGAACTGGCCGCTGGCGACCAGCCCGGCCGTCCGCCAGGCGGCGATGCGCCGCTGGGCCACCCAGGGCACCACCCGCCCCGCCGCCCGGGCGGCCTCGTCGTCGGAGTGGCGGGCCATCAGCACCGCCAGCAGGTCACCCCGGCAGCAGTACTGCTCGCCGATCCAGCGCAACAGGGTCAGGTCCCGCCCGGTCAGCTGCAACCCCACCCGGCGCCGCCCGCCCGCCGCCCGGCCTTGGGGAGCCCCGCCCGCCACCACTGAAGTCATGGCTTGTCACACCTCCACGAAACCCGTTTTGGTCGTCCTGGAGCACGGAGACCACCACCTCGGTTGTCCAACGCAAGCTGGGAGGGGGTGGTCTCCGTGCGGAAGGACGACCCCCACCAGCATGAACGCCCGGTGTGACAAGCCATGACGCCCCCAACCAACCTGCAGGCGGGCGGAGGCCCCCACCACCGCCGCCGCCACCACCCCAACCACCAGGACAAACCGGACACGACCCCTTGCAAGCAGCCGGCCTGACCCGATCATCCCGAGGGCAACCGCAGCGACCGCAGGGAGCGGAGGGCGCCAGCCCAACCGCAGGGAGCGCAGCGACCGAAGGGCGGGAGCGCCGTTGCCGGCGCAGCCGGCCAGGACTACGCCGGCTCTCTCGGCCCTCGCGTGCGCGCGACCTACAGGATTAGTTTCTACAGGAAAGAACTACAGGGCCTCGCGAAAAAGGTCAGTTGACCAGGGAGAACAGAACAAGGGGTGCGACCTTTTCAGCGCACGGGTGCGACCTTTTCAGCATCAGCGCACGACCTAAAGTGCGACCTTTTCAGCGCACGGGTGCGACCTTTTCAGCATCAGCGCACGACCTAAAGTGCGACCTTTTCAGCGCGAACAATCGTTCGATCCGCCCGAGGAAATGACATGTATGTGATTCTTAAGGGGTGGAGGACGACACCCTCCCAGAGTCGCCTGCCCCTGTACCGCTGAGCGAGAGGCTCGAAGGCATCCGCCAGCTGGCGCTTCTGCGCGGTGAGGGGCAGACGCACGAGCCCGTGACGCCGCCGTCGTCGATCGTCGAGGAGCTGTTCGCACCTCCCGGCGAGGGCGCCACGGTCGACAAGATCGCCTACGCCCCCAGCCTCTTCGCTCAGCTCGCCCTCCCCTACCGGGACCCTGGTGACCTTCCCCGCTGGCACCGCACGAACGGGGCCATGACCCTGGTGGTCAACCCCGGCGTGGTCGTCGGCGCCGACGGCCAGCTCCACAGCCGCTACCCCTTCGGTGTCATCCCCCGCCTGGTCCTGATCTGGATCGCAACCGAGGTGACCCTCCCGCCCCACCCCCGGGAGCTGTACCTGGGCGCTTCGCTGGCGGAATTCGTCACGCGCCTTGGGCTCTTGCCCCGCCATGGCGGGCCTCGAAGCGACCGGGTCCGGGTCGTCGACCAGGTCCACCGCCTCCTGTCCGCATCCATGGTCGTCACGGACCGCCGAGCCGGCCAGGAGCACGCTTTTCGGAAGCCGAATGGCGACCTCGGAAAGGGCCGACCGTCTCAGCACACCCGGGCTGAGACGTTCACCTTCGCCCGGGCCTACGAGCTGTGGGAAGCCCACGACGACCGGCGGGTCTGGGAAGGCGCGCTCTACCTGTCCGAGGAGTTCTACGACTCCCTCCGCCGGGGCGCCTTTCCAGTGTCGTCCGTGGCCATCGCGGAGCTGCGGCTTCGGACCCGCTCCCCTCTCGCTCTGGACATTTACATGTGGCTCGCCCACCGCTTACACCGGGTCGACAGGCCAACTGTCGTCCCGTGGGCGGAACTCGCCGTTCAGTTCGGCGGCACCTTCGCTCGAGTCCGGGATTTCAAGGCCCAGTTCCTTGCCGAGCTGGCCCATGTGCTCGTGGTCTACCCCAAAGCCAAGGTGGCTCCGGAGAAGGGAGGGCTGCGCCTGTCCCGCTCTCCTGCTCCCGTGCCGCCACGTTCCCGCCGGGGCCAGTGACCGAGGAGGTTTACCGTCGACCGTTTACGGTGGACCGTTTACCGTCACCTTGGAGGTAGGCGCGCAGGGCGTCGGTGACCACCCGGCTTTTGCTGCGGCCTGAGCGTTCGGCCTCGGCGGCGATGGCCTCTTGCAGATCGATGGGCAGGTGGTAGGTCGCCCTGCGGTGCAGTTCCTCCCAACTCGGCTTCTGTTGGGCCTCGGCGGGTGCCGGGTGAAGAGGGGTGGCAGCTGGGTCTGGCTGGTTGCCGTAGATGGCCTCTCGTCCGAGGGAGCGGCGGAGGTCAGGGCGTGAGGGCACCGTTGACCTCCATCGCGAGGTGGGCAAAGGCGGCGGCCACCTCGGAGGACGGGGCGTACTGGGACACCGGCCGGCCGGCGGCGGCAGCGTCACGGACGACGACCCGACGAGGGATCTCGGTGAGGACGACGGCGCCGTGCTCCTCCTGGAGGATCTCGAGCGCGTCCGCCTCGTGTCGGGTTCGGTGCTCGACGGCGTTCGGCACGATCCCGATGAGTTCCACGCCGGCTCGGCTAGCTGCTTCCATCACCGTCGGCAGGGCCCGGATCCCGAGGAAGTCCGGAGGGCAAACCACCAGGACACGATTGGCAGCGATGAGGGCCAGGTACGGAAGCACACCGAGGCCGGGCGGGGTGTCGATCACCGCCACGTCGTAGGGCCCGGCCTCGTCAGCGAGACGGTCCCGCAGAGCCGTTTGCCAGCCGGCCCGGCGAGGTAACTCGACCTCGCCGCCGGCCAGGTCGAGATCGGCGGCCAAGACGTCCAGGCCATCAATTCCGCTCGGGCGGGCTGCCTCTCCGAGCGATGCTCGCCCGGTGAGGACCTCGTACACCGTCGGCTTCGCCGGCACGAGCCCGAGCGACGCACCTGCCGCCCCTTGGGGGTCGACATCGACGAGAAGCACCCGGCGGCCGGCGGCCACCAGCGCCCCGGCCAGGTTGACCGCCACGGTCGTCTTGCCGGCGCCGCCCTTGTGACCTGCTACCGCGATGCGCTCCACAAACCGTTGACGGTAAACCCTCTGCCGGCGCAAGTGGTGGATGCCGTTTGCCCTGCTCTCCGCCAGGGAAACCGTTTACGGTCCACTGTTGACCGCAGACCGTAAACGAAGGGGCCGGCCGCCTGGGCGGCCGGCCCCGTGCACCGGGGGACTGCTTAGGCGGCGGCCTCGGCCTTTTTGCGGTCGAGGAACTGAACTGACTCTCCGACCACTTCGAGACGGAAGCGGCGCTCGCCGTCGGTGGTGGTCCACTCCGAGGAGCGGAGCCGCCCGCTGACCGACACGAGTCGGCCCTTGGTGAGGTGCTCGCCGACGACCTGGGCGGTGCGGTCGAAGACGACGACAGGGATGAAGTCGGCCTCCTCGCTGCCGATGCGGTCGACGGCGAGACGGAAGCGGGCGGTTTCGTGACGCTCCCCGGCCCGGGTGTCCGGGTCAGCGGTGAGCCGGCCGATCAGCTGGCAGCAGTTCATGGGTTCCTCCTTGGGAAGGGTGCGGTTGACGGTCCCGGGTCACGCCCCGGGGAAGCAGGGAAGGGGCAAGGCGACGGCAGAGGCCGAGCGAGGACACGGAGCCCTGGCGGAGGCCCGCAGCGACCCTTGCCCGCCCCGGCCCGGGGGCGAAGCTGCGGGGATGGCAACAGCCACGACCAAAGAAGGCACCCCGTGGGGGCAGGGGGTTCCTACGGTGTCCGGCTTCCTTCGATGCTCAGAACTGCTGGGCCGCCGGTGAGGGACCGGGCGGTGTCTCGACGGGGGCAGGTTCGGGTAGCGGTGGATGTTCCTCGACGACAGGTGATGCCGGAGCAGGGAGGGGCAGCGCCACCGTCGGTGCGTTGGTGCGGGCGACGGCGATCTTGGCGGCGTGGCCGCCGTGGACGATCCAGGCGACACCGGGCGGGAGGGAGCGGAGGTCGTTGGGGTCGATGCGGTAGGCGTCTTGCATGCGGAGGCTGCCGGCGCCGGTGGCGGCGGGGCCGTCGAGCTGGTGGGACCGTTCGGGCCGTTTTACGGTGCCGGCTCGGGTGACGATGGGGTCGGGGTTGGCGATGCGGTGGGCGATGATCGTGGCTGCCGCGGCGAGCAGGCGGTCGGCTTCTCGGGCGTCGTCGTGGAGGCCTTCGGGGGATTGGGCGGCGATGACGATGCCGGCGCCGAAGCTGCGGAGCCGTTCGACGAGGGCGGCGGCGTTGGGGAGGCGTAGGGCGGAGAACTCGTCCACCAGCAGGAGGGCCCGCCGGTCGGGGGGTTTGCGGGCGGCGGCGTAGTGGGCGAAGTCCTCGACGAGGTAGCGGGCGAGGCGGGGGGCGTCGTCGCCCAGGGCGACGCCGTCGAGGAGCAGATAGCTGGCGCGGGTGTCTTCGTAGGCCCAGGCGCCGTCAAGACTGCCGGCTGCGGCAGCAGCGAACGCCCGGTAGCGGGCCAGGGTGCCCCGCCGTACGGCCGGGTCGAGGCCGTCGAGGTTGGCGGCGGCGATGGCGGCGAGCAGGGCGGGGAGGGAGCGGGGCGGCCCTCCTGGGGCGTCGACCAGGTGGGCGAGGAGGTCGCGGGCGCCGTCGGCGTAGTAGGGCTCGGTGTAGTCGACGATCCGGGCGAGCCGGTTGCGCAGCGCGGCGGGGTCGCCTCGCCATCCGTCGTACGCCTCGGCGGGGAACAGGCGGGGCGTCACCTCGTAGATCTGGCAGAGGCCGGCGAAGCGGGCGGCGGTGGCCGGGTCGCCTTTGGCGTCGAGGACATGCACGTCCCATCCCCGGGCGAGGCCCAGTTCGGCCAGGCGCAGCAGCGTCTCGGTCTTGCCGGCCCCGGGCACGCCGAGCAGCGCGGTACCGAGTCCCAGGACGCGGTCGGGGATGGTGGCCCACGGGCCGGTGTGCCAGTCGTGGAGGTCGCCTTGCACCCATGCCCCGAGCACGGGCTGTGCCGTGCGGCCGGCGGTGAGCGGGGCGGTGCCGGCCGTCGTGCGGGCCCGTGCTTCGACGTGGACGGCGTGACGCTGCCGGCGCCGTTGAGCGAGCGGCGAGAGTTCGTGGGCAGGGGTCGAGCCGATGTGTTCGAGGACCAGGCCGGCGCCGAGGAGGGCGGCCCCGGTGGAGAGGGGGAGCTCGTGGACGAGCCAGGTCGTCCAGCGGGCGGCGGTCAGGTCGGCGAGGGCCGGGCTGCCGGGGGTGTTGGCGAACAGTTCCCGCAGCCCGAGGGCATGCCAGACGAACGCGGCGGCCGGGTCGCTGGTGAGGGCCCAGCCGGCACCGACGACGGCGAGGGTGATGGCCAGTCCGGGGAGGGCGAGGGCCCCCCAGCGCCATCCCCGCCGAGTGGCCAGCTGGTAGACGGTCAGCCCCACGACCACGGCGGGCAGCGCCAGCACCAGCCCCAGCGCGACGACGACGGCATAGACGCAGGCGGTGGCCAGGACGTCGCTGGGGGCCTGGCTGGGCGCATGCATCCCGTTGCTGGCCATGGGGAGCGGCCGTCCCCACCCTGGGGTCATGGGTGGCCGAGCGCCGTGACTGCGGGGGTCGAGCCGGGGATCGAAGCGGGGATCGGCGACCATCGTGGTTGCGTCTTTCGGGGCTCAGGCGGTGGCCGGCCGGGTGTCCGTGCGGTACTGACCGTCTGTGCGGGGGGCGGGTGGGTAGCGGCGGGTCTGGATGGTGGCGGCGGCCAGGATGGGGGTGAGGTCGTCGAGGCGGTAGCGGCGGTGGCCGCCGTCGGTGGTGGCGGCGGTGGGGATGCGGCCTTCGTCGGTCCAGCGGTTGATGGTTTTGCGGCCGACGCCGAAGAGGGCGGCGACCTGGCTGGCGGTGAGGAGCAACTCGTCCGGACTGGAAGGCATGGTCATGGGCGGTGCTCCTTTTCAGGCGGCGGCGTCGACCGGGTCGGCGGCGCTGGACATGCGGGCGTCGGTGTCGACGACGTGGCGTTCCCAGCTGCCGGCCAGGCGGTGCTCGACGAGGAAGGACCGGCCGCCGACTTTCCACAGCGCTTGGCCGCGGGGGAGGGCGGGGAGCATGGCCGCTTCGGTGTCGGTCAGGCCGAGTAGCTCCCGGCACCGTTCGACCTCGCTGGGGGGCTGGGCGTAGATGATGCGGGTTTCGGCGTCGGCCAGGAGCCCTTCGACGAGACGGACCTGGTAGGAGCCGGCCGCCCCGGCCGCGCCGAGATCACTCAGCCGGTGCATGACGAGGATGTTCTGCACGCCCAGGGAGCGGGAGAGCTTGAAGGACTGTTGCATCCAGGCGGCGATGGCCACGTCGCTGAACATGCGCCAGGCCTCGTCCATGACCACCACCCGGCGGGTGGCGGTGTCGGCGGCCAGGGCGGCTTGGAGCCAGGCGGCGACACAGGTCATGACCACCGGCAGGGCGGGGGAGTGGTAGACGCCGGACAGGTCGACCACCACCAGCGGGGCGTGGAAATCGACCGCAGCTGACGTCGGTCCGTCGAACATGCCGGCCAGCGCCCCTTCGCAGAGGCGGCGGAGTTCGAGGGCGACGTCCCGGGCCGAGGCGGCCAGCGCAGCCGGGGTGGTGTGGACCACCGCCGCGGTGGCGGGGTCGGGGTTGAACAGCGCCTCGACCACCGCCGGCAGGGTGGCTTCGGGCCGGGTCTGGCGGGCGGCGTCGAGGGCCAGCTCCAAGGCGGTGCGCTCTTCCGGGCGCAGCGGCCGGCGCAGGGCCGTCGAGGCGAGGGCCTCGACGAGCTCGGCCTGTTCTCTCGAGGTGGAGCGGGGGTCGAGGGGGTTGAGGCGGATCGTCCCGCCCGGCTCCAGCCGCAGCGGGGTAACCCCCAAAGCGGCGGCGAGAGGGCCGTATTCGCCTTTGACGTCGAACGCTACCCCTTGGCGGCCGTGGAGGACCTGGCGGGCCAGCAACGTCTTCACACAGGCGGACTTGCCGCGGCCGATCTGGCCCACGACCAGGGCGTTGGTGCCGGTGATGACCTTGGCCTGGTAGAGCTGCCAGGGGTCGTAACAGAACGACGAGCCATAGAGGTCCCGGCCGATGTAGACCTGGCTGCAGGGCAGGCCCCCTTCGGCCACGAACGGGTAGGCGGCCTGGAGGTGGGCGGTGGTGGCCCGGTGGGCGGCCGGCGGGGCCGGCGCTCCCCACCCCTCCGGCCGCTGCAGGAAGTTCAGGTTCATCGGTGCACCTGGTTCGTGAGGCGGGCGGTGAAACGGACAGCGCCGCTGGTCACCGCGGCCGAGATCAAAAGCAGGACGAGGTTCTTGACGGCCGGGCCCATCGAAGGCGTGGGTTCGGCCAACGCCCGCAACGGAGCGGCGCCCAGGTTGACCGCCGCGCTCACCGCCACCGCGGCGCCAACCACGGCGATCACCCAGGCCGTCACCACCAGCAGCACCGATGGCCGGTCCCCGCGGTTCACCGCAACCCTCGACACAGCGGGAGGGTCCAGGCGAACGCCTGGGCCTGCTGGCCTCGCAGGCGGGTGAGCTGGAGGCCGGTCTTGGTGGCGTGGTGCTCGACATCGCCGCAGGCGTCCTCCAGCCCGTCCGGGTCGGGGGCGGAGACGGTGATGTAGCCGGAGAAGCGGTACTCCCCATGGCCGTCGGCCAGTTCCTCTTCCCGCTCCGCCGTCCCTTCGGCTTGGCGGCGACGCCGCGCCGAGGAGAGGAAGCCGAGGCGGTGGCGGAGCTCGTCGTCGGCGATGTCGTGGGTGCGGGCCGCTTCCACCTGGCGGATGGCCACCGACGGCGCCAGCGGCTCGCCGACCACGCTGACGGTGCGGGCCGCGGCGGTACCGAGCAGGAACTTCGACAAGAACCACGGCGGCACCGGGATACGGGGCCATTCCTCGACCCAGTAGGTGGCATGCAGGCAGCCGTCGGCCTGGTAACCACCCCACGACTCCGTCGCCGCGGCCGGCCAAGCGGCATTGGGATGCACCCCGCCCCGGTCCGGATCGACCGCCGCCCGGGCCGACAGGACCGGCCGGGTGGTGGGGTCGAAGCCCACCCGGATGGTCTGGGCCAGCGCCCGAGGTGAGAGCGCGCCGACCACGGGGACGTCGGCGGCCGCCAGCCCGTCGGCCAGGGTGGCCACCTCCCGGCGCAGCACGGCCAGGGCGCCGGGGTCGCCACCCCCGGCCGCTTTGACCAGCCGAGGGCAGCGGCGGGCGTCGACCTGGATGGCCACCAACGTCTCATGCGCCTGAGTGACCGGCCCCGCCGCCTCGACCAGCTCCAGATACGACGCAGCCAGCGGGTGCGTCTCCGGCAGCACCATGGCCGCCCGAGCGGCCCGCACAAGCTCGGCCCCGTCGGCCGGAGCGGTGCGCTCCACCCACTGGATCCGCGCCACCGGAGAACCCTCCCGGGCCAGGCCGGCCAGCACCCCGCCCCAGCCGGCCAGGCGCCGGGCCTGCTCGTCCCGGTCACACAACGCGAACGCCTGCGGCCGCACGGCCAACACGGCCGTGTAGGCCACGGCGTCGCGCACCACCCCCATCGGCTCACCGGCCGGGCCGGTGGTCTCCACCATCCGCAGCCCGCTCAGCGTGCCCGGCAGGCGGGAGGGGCGGACCGGACCGCCGTCCCCGTCGAGGACGTGGCCGAGCGAAGGCGCGTCGTTGCGCCACACGTGCCCGCCGGTCAGCTTCCGGACCAAAAACGTCACCCACACGGGCGCCCACTGCTCGACCGTCTGACCGCCCAGCCGCTTGAACGCCAAACCGACGGCCGCCGCGAGTTCGGTCAGCGCCCACCAGCCGGCGTAGGGGACCCCCACCGCCATGGTGGCCACCGCGGTCACCCCGGCGGTGAACAGGAGGGCGATCTGGCCTTTGCGCAGCCCGGCCAAAAGCCCGCGCCGCTCCAGCGGCCCGAACCGGTAGGTCGGCCCGTCAGTTCGTGTCGTTGCCACGCTGGTCTCCGTTCCCGTCGTCGAACCGTCCCGGCGGTGCCGCAGGCGGCGGCGCCCCACCTGATGGGCTCCGGCTTGCCGGCCGTGACCCGTTCCCGTTGCCGTTGCTGCCGTTGGTGTCGGGGCCGTGGCCGAGGTGGGGGAGCCCCTCGGCGCCGTTGCGGGTCCGGCGGCCGGCGGCCGGTCCGGGGCCGGCCGCACCGCGCCCCGCCGACGGCGCGGCGGCGCACATCAGC
>JBFMCT010000041.1 GCA_040754375.1 Actinomycetota bacterium | reverse complement strand
CGGCCGGGGGGGCGTCGCCGCCCGCCGGCGGCTCGCCGCCGCCGGGGGGCGCGGCCGCCGCCTCGCCCGCGTCGGGTTGGCCGAGGGCCGCTCGGCGTTCCTGGGCCCGCTTGAGAAGGTGTTCGGGGATGTCGGTCATCGATCGTCTCCTACAGCGGCCCGGAGATCCCGCCGTCCTTGCGGACCCGCCAGAAGTGGACGGCCATCGCAATGACGATCACGAACGGGAGCATGAGCACATGGAGCACGTACCATCGAAGCAGGGTGTCGGTGCCGATCTCCACTCCGCCGAGGAGGACGAAGCGCACCTGCTCGCCGAACACCGGTGTGTAACCCATCATGTTGGTCCCCACCGTGACTGCCCACAGCGCCAACTGGTCCCAAGGCAGGAGGTAACCGGTGAACGACAGCAGCAGCGTGAGGGTCAGCAGGATGACCCCGATCACCCAGTTGAACTCCCGGGGCGGCTTGTAGGCCCCGTGGTAGAAGACCCGGGCCATGTGCAAGAACACGGTGATCACCATCAGGTGGGCGGCCCATCGGTGCATGTTGCGCACCAGTAGGCCGAAGGTGACCGCCGTCTCGATGGTCTTGATGTCGTCCCAGGCGGCGGCGGCCGTGGGCCGGTAGAAGAACATCAGGAAGATCCCGGTGACCGTGAGCAGGATGAACAGGAAGAACGACAGCCCGCCCAGGCAGAGCGTGTAGCTCACCTTGACGGCGTGGCGCTTCACCTTCACCGGGTGGAGGTGGTAGATGAGGCTGTTCATGATCACGTAGGACCGGTTACGGGGGCTGTCGGTGTAGCCCTTGCGGAAGATCGAACCGGGCCGGAAGATCGAGGCCCAGGCCTGGGAGCTCCTGACCTTCTCACCGACCTCGGCCAGCTTCTCGGCCGGGCTCCGCCCGTGGCCGTTGCCGTCGCCGTCGCCGGTGCCGCTGCCGTTCTGGCCGCGGCGGAAGAGTGTGGCCATCCGGTTAGAACCTCATCCCGTACGCGTAGCCGTGCTTCTCGTCGCGCTGGTGGTGGTCGCCCTCGCGGGCCGCCACGCCCGCTTTGCCCATGATGATCACGCCCGTCGGGCACCGGTCGACACATAGGCCGCACCGGGTGCACACGTCCTCGTCGACGACGAATATCACGTGGTCGTCGGGGTCGACCCCCGGCTGGTCGGTGCCCACGGCGCCGGCGATGGCCTCGGTGGAGAGCATGTGGATGCACTTCCACGGGCAGATGTCGACGCAGCCCTCGCACATGATGCACTCGGACTGGTCGATGTGCAGGAACTGCTTGGGCTTGACCGCCTTGGCCAGGTAGTCGGTGCCGACCTCCTGGACGACGTAGTCGCCCGGGAACGCGGGCATGGGCGGGTTGGCGTCGGTCTTGGCCATCTCAGGCCTCCCTGGCTGGGGTGCGAGTGGGTGCGGGGTGCCGGCCGGTCGGGGCCATCAGGCCTTCCTGACCAGGGGGCGGCCGAAACGGGACGTGCGCTCGACGGCACCGGCCTGGGCCCGGCCCCGCCGCTGCCACGCGGCCCACATGTACATCTGGCCGGCGAGGAACACGACATAGAGGAGAGTAGCGACGATGTCGCGCATGGTCTGGTAGCTCACCAGGACCCGCCCACGGCCGACCAGGTTGGCTGCTTCCTCACCGAACTTGAGGCCGTCGGCCGAGAAGCCCATGAGCACGCGGTCGGGCCGCCACAGCAGCTCGTTGTCGGCGAACTCCAGCCACTGGTGGGGTACGACCCCGTAGGCGACGACCATCATGGCGAAGCCCCAGGTGGCGCCAACGAACGCCTCCCCCCATGTGAGGGGAGTGCCGAGCGGGCGACGGTGCCCGAAGTAGAGACAGGCACCGACCCCCACGATGAGGATCAGCATGGATGTTACGAACGCGGCCACTGGTTCACCTCTCCTCGTGAACGCGCTCACATTCTACCGGGACGTGTTCAACACCGAAATTCAGCACCGGGGCGGTTCTAGCACGCGCCCCCTGAGCAAGGCACATCGGCGCCGTCACCAGCCCAGCTTGGCCGAACAGCACCGGCGCGCTCTACAGTCGGCGCCGTGACCCAGGTACCGGACCACCTGCTCGAGAGGTCCCGCGCTCGCCGAGCCGCCCTCGGGCTGGGCGGCGACGCCCCCGAGGCGCCCCCGGCGGCCGCCGCGGGCGATGCCGGCGCGGCCCAGGCCCCGGCGATGGCCGAGGCCCCGCTGGCGGCGCCCGCCCCGGCGCCGGCCCGCCCGGGGGCGACCCCCGGGCCCGCGACCCCCTCTGGGCCCCCGGCGCCGGCGGCCCCCCTGCCCGACTACGTACGTGACCCGGGCCCCAAGAGCGGCATCCCCTACTGGGTGATGCCCATCCTGCTGATCCTGCCCCTGTGGGCCATCGTCTACATGGGTTCGTTCGGGGAGCGCGTGCTGCCCGACGCCACCCCGACCCCGGCCGGCCTGTACACGACTTACTGTGCGGCCTGCCACGGGGCGGCCGGCCAGGGCGGCGTGGGCCCGGCCGTGGGCGGAGGGGAATCCATCGCCACCTTCCCCGACGAAGAAGACCACGTGACCTGGGTCGTCGAAGGTTCGTCCACCAAGCGAGGCCAGCCCTACGGCGACCCCAGCCGGGCGGGCGGCCAGCGGGTGGCCACCTCGGGGGGCATGCCCGGGTTCGCCGGCATCCTCACCGACGAGGAGATCCGCCAGGTCGTCGCCTACGAGCGGAACGACCTCTGAGGTCATGACCGAGGCCGCCGGCCCCGTGTTCGACGTGCTCGTCGTGGGCGGTGGACCGGCCGGGGCGGCATGTGCCCACTGGCTGGCCGACGCCGGCCACGACGTGGCGGTCGTCGAGCGGAAGCTCTACCCCCGGGAGAAGACGTGCGGGGACGGGCTGACCCCCCGGGCCGTCCGCCAGCTCGAGGACATGGGCCTAGGCGGCGCCCTCGCCGGCCACCACCGCTTCGACGGCCTGCGCTCGGTCGCCTTCGGGCGCACCCTCGAGCTGGCTTGGCCCGAGGTGCCCGGCCTCCCCCGCTACGGGTACGTGGTCACCCGCCACGACCTCGACCAGCTCGTGGCCGAGCGGGCCGAGAAGGCGGGCGCCACCCTCTGGCAGCAGACCGAGGCGGTCGAGCCGCTGCGCGAGGGCGGGCGGGCCGGCGGGCGGGTCGTGGGGGCGGTCGTCAAGCGCAAGGCCACCGGCGAGCTCAGCGAGGTCCGGGCCCGGGTCGTGGTCGTGGCCGACGGGGCGCTGTCGCGCTTCGGCCGGGCGCTGGGCACGACCCGCAACCGGGCCTACCCGGTAGGCATGGCCATCCGGGGCTACTACCAGTCGCCCCGCCACGACGAGCCCTGGATCGAGTCCCACCTCGACGTGCGCGACGGCACCGGCAAGGTCCTGCCCGGCTACGGGTGGATCTTCCCGGTGGGCGACGGCCGGGTCAACGTCGGGGTGGGCCTGCTCTCCACCTTCCGCAACTGGAAGGACGTCAACACGACCAAGCTCATGGACGCCTTCGTCCACCACGCCCCCTCCTCGTGGGAGATCCGTCCCGAGACCTCGTGCGGGCCGGCGACGGGCGGCAAGCTGCCCATGGGCCTGTCGGTCGGGCCCCGCTGCGGGCCGGGCTGGCTGGTGGCGGGCGACGCCGGCGGGCTCATCAACCCGTTCAACGGCGAGGGGATCGCCTACGCCTACGAGACCGGCCGCATGGCGGCCGAGGCCGTGGCCGCCGACTTCGCGGCCGGCGGGGACGGGTCGGGAGCAGGGGCGGCCTACGAGGCCCGCTTGGCGGCCGAGTACGCCCTCTACTTCAAGGTGGCCCGGGCCTTCGTGCGGATCATCGGCCGGCCTGCCCTGATGAAGGCCCTGGTGGAGACGGGTATGCGCTCGCGTAGCCTCATGGAGTGGGTGCTGCGCATCATGGCCAACATGCTGCGCCCCGACGAGCTGGGGCCGGCCGAGGCCGCTTACAAGGCGGTGGCCGCCATCGCCCGCGTCACGCCCTCGCGGTGACCGGCGCGTGCTGCGCGTCACTGCCGAACAGTTCGAGGAGTGGGTGGCCGACGCCCTCGACAGCCTGCCCGAGGCCCTGGGCCGGCTCATGGAGAACGTCTGGCTGACGGTCGAGGACGACTCCCCCGACGGCCTGCTGGGCCTCTACGAGGGCGTGCCCCTGACCGAACGCGACACCTACGGCGGGTTCGCCCTGCCCGACCGCATCACGATCTACCGCCTCCCCATCTTGGCCGAGTGCCGCAACCGCCACGACGTGATCGAGATGGTGCGCGACACCGTCATCCACGAGGTAGCCCACCACTTCGGCATCGACGACCACCGCCTCGACGAGCTCGGCTGGGCCTGACCCGTCACCCGCGGCGGCGGTGGGCGGCCATGGCGGCTTGGAGGGCCGAGAGGATGTGGGGCGGGGCCTTGGCCGGCGAACCGGCGTCGAAGGGGGGCTGGGGGTCGTACTCCAAGATGAGCTGGGCGGCCATGGCCTGGTCGTCGCCCGCCTCCTGGGCCAGCAGGTAGAGGGCCATGTCGATGCCCGCGGAGACGCCGGCGGCGGTGATGATGCGGTCGCGCCGCACCCAGCGTTCCGTGACGGGGACGGCGCCGAGGGCGGCCAGGTCGTCCATGGAGGCCCAGTGGGTGGTGGCCTCGGTGCCCTCCAGCAGGCCGGCGGCCGCCAGGGTGCACGCCCCGGTGCACACCGACGTCGTCCAGCGGGAGGTGGCGTGGGCCGCCCGCAGCCACTCGAGCACCCGCTCGTCGGTGCGCAGCGCCCTCTCGCCCGGCCCGCCCGGCACCAGCACCACGTCGGGCGCGGGCACGTCCTCGACGAGGTGGTCGGCCATCAGGGCAAGGGTGCCCTGGGCAGTGCGTTTGGGGCCCGTCTCGGTGCCGACCAGGCGGATGTCGGCCCCGGGCAGCCGGCACAGCACTTCGTAGGGCCCGACGGCGTCGAGCACAGTGATGCCCTCGAAGACCAAGATGGCTACCTGCACGGTCTCAGCATGCCTCGGCCACGGCCCGGGCCGCGGCTGCGGCCAGGTCGGCGGTGCGCTCGAGCTCGTCTTTGGTGTGGGCCAGGCTCGGGAAGATGGCCTCGAACGGGCTGGGGGCCAGGGCCACCCCTCGGGCCAGCATCTCGTGGAAGAAGGCCGTGTAGCGGGCGCCGTCGGCCGTCTTGGCACTGTCGTAGTCGGTCGGGGCGGACGGCGAGAAGAACAAGCCCATGAGAGGCCCGACCACCGGGACCTGCACGTCGAGGCCGGCCTCGGAGATCACGTCGGACAGCCACCCGCCGAGCTGGGCGGCCCGGCCCACCAGTTGGGTGTAGGCCGCCTCGTCGAGTTGGTCGAGCACGGCCAGGCCGGCGGCCGTGGCCAGCGGGTTACCCGCGAGCGTCCCCGCCTGGTAGACGGGCCCGGCGGGGGCGAGCACGTCCATCACGTCGGCCCGGCCCCCCAGAGCGGCCAGGGGCAGGCCGCCCCCGATGACCTTGCCCATCACGGTCAGGTCAGCGGTGATGCCGTAGTGAGCCTGGGCGCCGCCCAAGCCCAGGCGGAAGCCGGTGATCACCTCGTCGAAGACGAGCAGGGCACCGGCCTTGGTGCACGCGGCCCGCAGGCCTTCCAGGAACCCGGGCGCGGGCGGGACCAGGCCCATGTTGGCGGCCACCGGCTCGACGAGGACAGCCGCCACATCGTCGCCGATGACAGGAACGGTGTTGTAGGGGACGACCAGGGTGTCGGCCACGGCCGCCTCGGGGACCCCGGCCGAGCCGGGCAGGCCGAGCGTGGCCATGCCGCTGCCGCCCGCGGCCAGCAGGGCGTCGCTGTGGCCGTGGTAGCAGCCGGAGAAGGTCACGATCCGGTTGCGGCCCGTATAACCCCGCGCCACCCGTACGGCGGTCATGGCCGCCTCGGTACCGCTGGAGACGAGGCGCACCCGCTCGCACGAGGGCACCCGGGTGCTGATGGCCTCGGCCAGCAGCACCTCCCGCTCGGTCGGAGCCCCGTAGGACGTGCCCGCGGTGGCCGCCTTCTGGACGGCCTCGACCACCGCCGGGTGGGCGTGGCCCAGGATCGAGGCGCCCCAGGACTGCACGTAGTCGGTGTACCGGCGGCCCTCGACGTCCCACACATAGGCCCCCTGGGCCCGGTCCACGAAGTAAGGCGTCCCCCCCACCCGGCCGAAGGCCCGCACGGGCGAGTTGACCCCGCCGGGGATGACGGCCCGGGCCCGCTCGAACAGGCCCTCGTTGGTGAGGCTCACCGCAGCAGCGACGCCATCTCGCGAGCGTGGTAGGTGAGCACGAAGTCGGCGCCCGCCCGCTTGATGGCCGTCAACTGCTCGAGGGCGACGGCCGGCCCGTCCACCCAGCCCCGCTCGGCGGCCGCCTTGACCATGGCGTACTCCCCCGAGACCTGGTAAGCGGCGACCGGCCGGTCGGTACGCGCCCGCACGTCCGAGATCACGTCGAGCAGGGCCAAGGCGGGCTTGACCATGACCATGTCGGCGCCCTCGGCCAGGTCGAGGTCGACCTCGCGCCGGGCCTCGCGCCGGTTGTGCCAGTCCTGCTGGTAGGTGCGCCGGTCGCCCCCGCCCGCGATCTGCACGTCGACGGCGTCGCGGAACGGGCCGTAGAGGGCCGAGGCGTACTTGGCCGCGTAGGCCAGGATGGCCACGTCGGCGAACCCGGCCCCGTCGAGCGCCCGGCGGATGGCGGCCACCTGACCGTCCATCATCCCCGAGGGCGCCACCACCTGGGCCCCGGCCCGGGCCTGGGCCACGGCCACCCGCCCGTAGAGCTCGATGGTGGCGTCGTTGTCGGGCACGCCGGCGGCGTCGAGCGGGCCGCAGTGGCCGTGGTCGGTGTACTCGTCGAGGCACAGGTCGGCCATCACGACCACCGCGTCCCCGACCTCGGCCGCCAGGTCGGCCAGGGCGAGCTGGGCGATCCCCTCGGGGGCCCAGGCCTGGCTGCCCTGGGCGTCCTTGGCGGACGGGGCGGGCACGCCGAAGACGATGACACCCGGCACCCCGAGGCCGGCCAGGTGGGCCGCTTCCTTGCGCAGGGACTCACGGGTGTGCTGGACCACGCCCGGCAGGGACGGGACGGGCCGGGGCTCGACGATCCCCTCCCGCACGAACAAGGGCGCCACCAGGTCGTCGACGGTGAGCCTGGTCTCGGCCACCAACCGGCGCAGGGCCGGGGTCGCCCGCAGGCGGCGGGGCCGGTCGTCGGGAAAGGCCATGGGCCTCCGATGGTAGGCCCCCCGGGGCTGGACCGGCGGTAGCGTGGTGGGTGTCAGAGGATGCATCCATCTCGCTACGGCGGGTATCCGCCCTCACCGCTCGTGAACGCTCCATCGGCGGCCCCGGGGTGAGCCCCGGGGACCAGTTGACAGCCCTGCGCGACGCCGTGGCCGCCTTGGAGACAGCCGGCGTGCGGTGCGCCCTGATCGGGGGGACCGCCGTGGGGGCGCGGTCGGGGGTGCCCAGGGCCACGCTGGACGTCGACCTCGCCGTTCCCACTAGCTACTCCCGGCCGTCGGTGGTGGACGCCTTGGTGGGCGCCGGGTTCGAGCTGCGGGGGGAGCACGCCCACAGCGTCAACTTCCGCCACCCCAACGGAGAGCCTGTGCAGTTGGCATTCGACCCGGCCTTCGATCAGATCGTCGAGCGCGCCCGGCCGGTGGGCATCGAAGGCACGCACGTGGCCGTGGCCATCGTCGAGGACCTGATCGCCATGAAGGAACGGGCGGCGCGCGACCCGGCCCAACGGAGGAGCAAGGCCCTGCGCCACCTGGCCGATGTCGAGCTGTTGCGGGGCGACATCGCGGACGACGATGAGGGCTGGTAGCCCCCGCCGCGGAGGGCGTCAGGGTGGTGGGGGCGTCAGGGTGGTGACGAGGGCGGCGGCCAGCCCGTCGAGGTCGTGGGTGGCGGCTGTGGCGGTCACGGCCAGCCCTTGGCGCCGGGCGGCCTCGGCGGTGACCGGGCCGATGCACACGACAACTGGCGGTAGGCGGCCGGGGCCGGCGGCCTCGAGGTAGGCGTCGACGGTCGAAGCCGACGTGAAGGCGATGGCGTGGGCGGAGGCGGCTGCCTCCAGCAGGTGGGCGGGCGGGACGGCGGCCACCGTGCGGTAGGCCTCCACCGCCGTCACCTGCCAGCCCGCGGCCCGCAGGCCCTCGGCCAGGGCCGGGCGGGCGGCGGCCGCCTGGGGCAGCAGGGCCCTGGCGGGCTGACCGTCGGTGGCCTCGACGACGGCCGCGGCCAGGGCCTCGGCCACCGACGTGGCCGGCACCAGGTCGGCCACCACCCCCCGGGCGGCCAGGGCCGAAGCCGTCCCCGGGCCCACGGCTGCGACCTGTACACCGGCCAGATCACGGGCGTCGCGCAGGTGGGCGAACAGGGCGTCGACGGCGTTGGCCGATGTGAAGAGCGCCCAGTCGTGGTCCCCGGCCGCCAGTGAGGCCGCGGCCGCAGCCAGGGCGTCCCCGCCGTCGCCGGGCCCGGCGATGTCGATCACCGGCACCCGCACGACCTCGGCCCCCAGGGCGCGCAGGCGCTCGGCCAGGCCCGACACCTGGTGGCGGGCACGGCACACCACGACCCGGCGGCCGGCCAGGGGGAGGTCCCGCGGGTCGGGGGGGGTGAACCACGCCAGGTCGAGGGCCGCCACCTTGCCGATCACCAGCACCACGGGCGGTTCGAGGTCGAGCTCAGCCAGGCCGGCCAGGGTGGAGCGCACGGTGTGCTGGCCCGGGAACGTTCCCCAGCGCACGGCCGCCACCGGCGTGGACGGCGCCAGCCCGCCGGCTACCAGGCGCTGGGCGATCTCGTGGCGGTGGGCCATGCCCATGAGCACGACCAGGGTGCCCCCTGCCCTGGCCAGCGCGGCCCAGTCGACGTCGGTGTCGGTGGCGTGGCGGCTGTGACCGGTGACGACCGTGAACGAGGTCGACAGCCCCCGGTGGGTGACCGGGACCCCCGCGTAGGCGGGCACGGCCACCGCCGACGTGACGCCCGGCACGACCTCGAAGGGCACGCCCGCTTCGAGGAGGGCGGCCGCCTCCTCGCCACCTCGGCCCAGCACGAACGGGTCGCCACCTTTGAGGCGCACGACCTCGAGCCCGGCCCGGCCCCGCTCCACGAGCAGGGCGTTGATGCCCTCCTGGTTGATGGGCCCCCCGGGGGACTTGCCCACGTCCACCAGTTCGGCCTCGGGGGGTGCCAGGTCGAGCAGCGAGAGGTCGAGCAGGCGGTCGTAGGCCACCACGTCGGCCCTGGCCAGCACCTCGGCCCCGCGGCGGGTGAGCAGGCCCGGGTCGCCGGGGCCGGCGCCCACCAGGTAGACCGTCATGTAAGGACCTCGGGCCCACCACTCGGTCTGAGGGACCGAGGTCCCGGGCCGGTCACGGCGCCAGCCCGGGCCCGGGCGGGCTCCAGCGCCCTTCACCGATGAGCGCCCGGCCCCCGGCCTTGTCCAGCAGATGGGTGGCCACCGCCCGGCCCAGAGCCGGCCCGTCCGTCCCGGTGGCCGTGTGGCGCAGGACGAGCCGTCCGTCAACCCCGGCCAGCAGGCCCGTCAGCGATAGCTCACCACCGGCGGTGAGCACGGCGTGCCCGGCACCGTCGGCGGTGAGCACGGCGGGCCCTGGCCCGGCGGGGCCTGGCCCGGCGGCAGGCCCGGTACCGTCGGCGGTGAGCACGGCGGGGCCTGGCCCGGCGGCGGGCCCGGCACGCTCGCCCGCGGGCCCGGCGCGCTCGCCGGCGGGCCCGGTGGTCCCAGTGGGGATGGCGGGCCCGGCGGCGAGCACCGCGTAGGCCCCGACGGGCAGGTCGCAGCCGCTGCCCAGGGTGGCCAGAAAGGCGCGCTCGGCGTCCACCGCCCGGTGCGACGGCCCGTGGTCGACGGCGGCCAGGACGGCCCGAGCCCGGTCGTCGTCCTCCCGGCACTCGACGGCCAGCGCGCCCTGGCCGACCTGGGGCACCATCACCGTGGGAGCCAGCAGCTCGGCCACGTCCTCCAGGCGCCCGAGCCGGGCCAAGGCGGCGGCGGCCACCACGATGGCGTCGTAGGCGGGGGCTTTGGCCAGGCGGGTCTCGATGTTGCCCCGCAGCCCCGTGAAGGTCAGGTCGGGCCGCAGCCACGCCAACTGGGCCCGGCGGCGGACCGAACCGGTGGCGACCAGCGAACCGGGGGCCAGGCCGTCGAGGGTCGAACCGACGAGGGCGTCGCGGGGGTCGGCCCGCTCGGGCACGGCCGCGATCACCAGCCCTGGGGTGGGCGTCGACGGAAGGTCCTTGGCGGAGTGGACGGCGAGGTCGGCCCGGCCGTCGAGCACGGCCGCCTGGACCTCCTTGACGAACACGCCCTGGCCCCCCAGGGCGGAGATAGGCGTGTCGGTGCGGCGGTCACCCAGCGTCTCGACCACCACCAGCTCGACCTCGACCTCGGCGACCTCGGCCAGCAGGGCGGCCACCAGCCGGGCCTGGGTCAGGGCCAGGTTGCTGCCCCGGGTGGCGACCCGCAGGGGGTGGCCGGCGAGGGCCCGTTGGTCGTCAGCGGCCACCGGAGGGGCCGGGTCAGCCCTCGGAGCCGGTCCCGAAGAACAGCTCCCGCAGGGCGGTGGACAGCCGCTCGCCCCGAGCCGAACCGGCCGACTCCTTGAGCCGGACGGTGGGGTCGTGGAGCAGCTTGGCCACGATGCCCTTGGTCAGGGCCTCGACGGCTGCCTGCTGGCGGGCGTCGAGGCCCGACAGCCGGGCCCGGAAGCGCTCCAGCTCGGCCGTGCGTACCTGCTCACCACGCTCGTAGAGAGCGGTCACGGTGGGAGCCATGCCCCGGGCGGTCGTCGCCTCCAGCCAGCGGCTTACTTCCTGGGCGACCAGGGACCGCACGGGCTCGACCTCTTTGCGGCGCTGGTCTAGGCCCACCTTCACGAAGCCCCGCAGGTCGGCCAGGTCGAGGACTGTGACCCCGTCGATGCGCCGGACGCCGGGGTCGACGTTGCGGGGCATGCCCAGGTCGACGATGAGCAGCGGGCGGCCCTGGCGGTCCTGGACGGTCGGGGCCAGCGAGTCATGGTCGATCACGTCGGTGCCGGCCGTCGAAGTGAAGACCAGGTCGACCTCGGCCAAGGTGGCGGCCAGCCCGTCCATGGGGACGGCCCGCCCCCCGACCCGGGCGGCCAGGTGGACGGCCTTCTCCCATGTGCGGTTGGCGATGAGCACCTCGGCCGGCCGGTGGGTCTCGGCCAGGTCGGCCACCATGCCCTCGCCCATCTTGCCGGCGCCCACCACCAGGATCGAACGCCCGGTCAGGCCCCCGAGCCGCCGGCCGGCCATGGCCACGGCCGCCTGGGACAGCGACGTGACCCCCCGGCCGATACCGGTCTCGGCCCGTGCCGCCTTGCCGACCTCGAGGGCGTGCCTGAACAGGTGAGCCAGGTTGGTGCCGGCCACGCCCTCCTGGCGGGCCACCTCCCAGGCGTCGCGCACCTGGCCCAGCACTTGGCTCTCGCCCAGCACGACCGAGTCGAGCCCGGCGGTGACACCGAACAGGTGGGCGGCAGCCGACTCGTCGTGGTAGCTGTAGAGGTGGTCGGAGAACTCCTCGGGGGCCACGAAGGCCAGCTCGGAGAGGAAGTGGCGGATGTCGGCCATGGCCCCGTGGAACTTCTCGGCCACCACGTAGGCCTCGGTGCGGTGGCACGTCGACAGCAGCACGGCCTCGGTCACGAACGGACGGGCGGCCAGGTCTCCCAGGGCCTTGGGCAGGCGGTCGGCCGGCACCGCCATGCGCTCGAGCAAGTCGAGCGGGACGGTGCGGTGGCTCAGGCCGACGACGACGACAGACACGTGTGCAACCGCTCCTTGGCGCGGGTTAGGTCACCCGATCGGATTAGAACGAGCATGTCGGACTCCAGCGCGCGGCGCCAATCGACGTCCTCCGAAGACCTCCCGGTGGCCCTGATCTGGTCTCTTTCTTCGGCCAACAGGTCGAGCAGCACCTCGTATTCCGGGCCGACCTCGTGCTCCAGCCGCTCCCGTAACCAGACCGCCAGCGCCGGGCTGCGGCCCCCGGTCGAGACCGTGACCATGAGCCCGCCCCGGCGCAGGACCGAAGGCAGCGTGAACGTGCAGTGCTCGGGGTCGTCGGCCCCGTTGACCCACACCCCGGCGGCCTCGGCGTCGGCGAACACCGAGGCGTTCACCTCGGCGTCGTCGGTGGCCGCGATGACCAGGCGGCGGCCGACGAGGTCGGAGGGACGGTAGGGCCGTTGCTCCCACGTCACCCCGGGCTGGGAACGGACGGCGTCGCTGATCGACGGGGCCACCACGTGGACCTCGGCCCCGCACGTCCGCAGGCCCTCGACCTTGCGGGCGGCCACCGGTCCGCCCCCGACGACCAGGCACGGGCGGCCGTCGACGATCAGGTTGACCGGGTAGGACGGGACGGCGGCCGCTCGGCTCATGCCGTGGCCGGCACCACCGGAGCGCCGTCACGCTGCTGGTAGAAGGCCAGGATCTGCAGCTCGATCGACAGGTCCACCTTGCGCAGCGACACCGAGGGCGGGACCGAGATGACCGCTGGGGCGAAGTTGAGGACCGAGCGGACGCCAGCGGCCACCAGGCGGTCGGCCACGTCCTGGGCGGAACCGGCCGGGGTGGCGATGATGCCGATGGCGATGTGGTCCCGGGCGGCGATCTCGGGCAGCTCGTCGAGGGAACGCACGACCTCGCCGCCGATCCGGAGGCCGACCTTGCTCGGGTCGCTGTCGACGAGGGCCACTATCCGGAAACCTCGGGCCGAGAAGCCCCGGTAGTTGGCCAGGGCGCTCCCGAGGTTGCCGACGCCCACGATCACGACAGGCCAGTCCTGGGTCAGGCCCAGCACCCGGTTGATCTGGAACAGGAGGTACTCGACGTCATAGCCCACGCCGCGTGTGCCGTAGGAGCCGAGATAGGACAGGTCCTTGCGGACCTTGGCGGCGTTCACACCCGCCATCTCGGCCAGCCGCTCGGACGAGATCGTGACCGTCTTGGCCTCGGCCACCTCGACCAACGACCGCAGGTAGACGGGCAGCCGGGCCACCGTGGCCTCAGGGATGCGCCGACCCACTCTCGGTTCGTCGTCCACCACCTCGGCCGCCTCGTCGAGGTCCGGCTCGTCGAGGTCCGGCTCGTCGAGGTCCGGCGCCTCGGGGGGGGAGCCGTCCGGTGCCGAGCTCCCAAGGGCGGGGGCGCCCATCGCAGCCGGCACCGGTGTGGGGTCACCGGGCTCGTCGGCGCCGGCCGACCAGGCCCCGTCGCCTGGCGCCGACCCGTTATGGGAGGCGGGCAATTTCGATGTCTCCTTCCCGGGCAGGCCTGGGACAACAGGCTTGCCGCGGCGTTCCCCCCAATTCTAGGACTTCGTGAGCGTGTTCACAAAGGCCCGGGGTGACCCCGGGCGACCGCCACCGGAGGTCTGCATTCTAGCCCCCCGGTAACCCTCAAGGTTTCCCCGCCACGCGCCGATCCCAACACTGAAAGTGACAATCGCATCACTCATCGCACTAGGGAGCCAGAAATGGGCAGGAGGCAACGCTCCGCCGTAGCCATGGCACTGGCACTGGTCGTGTCGGTCGCCGGTCTGCTGGTGCTCCCCACCTCGGCGGTGGCCGCCAGCGCCGACGAGTCCCGGCTGCTGTCGCTGACCAACTCGGTGCGGGCCGGGGTCGGCTCCCCCGCCCTCCAGCTCGACGGCACCTTGTCCTCGATCGCCCGGAGCTGGGCCCAGACGATGGCGTCCAACGGGGCCATCTCCCACAATCCCAACTACCGGGGCCAGGTCGAGGCCGCCGGCTACGACTGGCGGATGCTGGCCGAGAACGTGGGCATGGGCCCGTCGGTCGACGTGGTGCACCAGGCTCTGGTCAACAGCCCCGGCCACTACACCAACATGGTCAACGGCGAGTACGGCCTGGTGGGCATCGGCGTCGTACAGACGGGCGGGACCGTGTGGGTCGTGCAGAACTTCCTCAAGGTGGCGGCCGCCGCCCCGCCGCCTCCGCCGCCTCCGCCGCCTCCGCCCGAACCGGCGCCCGAGCCGCCTCCGCCTCCGCCGCCGCCCGCACCGCGGCCCACGGCCCCCCCGACCACCGTCGCACCCCCTCCCCCGCCCCCCGAGCCCGAGCCCGAGCCGGAGCCCACGACGACGACAACTACCGTTCCCGAGCCGGTGACGGCCGCCGCTGAGGCCAGCCCGGGCGGCCTGCCCATCCTGGTGGCCCAGATGGTGCAGCAGGTCAAGACGCTGTCCAGCGACTCCTGACCACGAACGGCGGCCGGCCTCGGTAGCCTCGGCACAATGTCCCGCCGGATCCGCGTCATGGTCGTCGACGACACGGCCCACGTGGTTCGGATGCTGACGGCCATGTTGGAGCTCGACGGGTTCGACGTCGTGGGCCAGGCGTCGGGCGGGGCGGCCGCCCTGGAGGTGGTCGGCGACGCCGATCCGGACGTCGTGGTGATGGACTACCGGATGCCGCTGATGGACGGGCTGACGGCCGCCCGGCGGATCCGCGAGCAGCGTCCCGACCAGATCGTGGTGCTCTACACCGCCTTCGTCGACGACGAGCTCGAGGAGCAGGCCCGCCAAGCGGGGGTCTCGTTGTGCGTGGGCAAAGTCGAAGGCCTGAACTCGCTCGAACGCGAGATCAGCCGCCTGTGCGCCTCGCTCTTCTGATCGCGGCCCGGGTTCGCCCGATCAAGCCAGGAGCAGGAGCTGGATCATGGCGGCGGCCAGGATGGCCACCAGTAGCAGGGCGAGCACGATCGTGGTGGCCGGGCGCATCAGGGAGCGGGTTCGAGGGCGACGGCGTCGCCCGAGCCGATGCGCAGCTCGTCGGCCGCCGACCGGCGGTTGAGGGCCACCGCCATGAGCC
The DNA here is from genome assembly GCA_040754375.1 of Actinomycetota bacterium. NCBI lineage: Bacteria > Bacillati > Actinomycetota > Actinomycetota bacterium. The sequence continues at coordinate 13,189 of JBFMCT010000041.1, read as the reverse complement.
CGTAGGAGTCGACGACCAGGCCGACCTGGCCCGTCGCCAGGGCCGCGTAGGTGGTCACCCGGTGCGCCACCCGGGGGGGCTTGTCGCCGATCTTGATCATCACCCTGTCCCCCATGGCCTCGATCTCGTCCGGGCCCACGTTGAGCTGGGCGTTGCCGAAGCGGTCGACCCAGAGCACCTCGCCCACCAGGGCACCGTCCTCCTGGCGGGTGAGGGGCACGATAGCGGGCAGTAGGGAGTAGGGGTCCACCAGCTCGCCCAGGTCCTCCAGGTCGGCGCCCAGGGCCAGGTGGGCCGCCACCGGGGCGAACACGTCGCGTCCCGCGAACGTCGGGCCGGGGGCCTCGAGGTGGTAGTCGGTATTGGTCAGCGACACCGCCCGGTGGGCACCTCCGGCCAGGGCCACGGCCGAGGCCAGCAGACCGTTGTCCGGGCCCACGAACACGGCCGCCGGCCCCTCGTCACCGTCCTGGCCACCGGCCTCGACGGCGATGGCCCGCCGGTCGCTCCCCACGCCCGGGTCGACCACGGCCAGCACGATCCCGGGCGGGAGGTACTGGATGGCGCGGGCCAGGGCCAGCGAGCCGGCCCGCACATCGTGGGGGGCGACGGCGTGGGTGACGTCGATCACCGTGACGTGGGGCGCGATCGCTCGGATGACGGCCTTGACCACCCCGACGAACTCGTCGTCGAGGCCGTAGTCGGACAGGAACGAGACCGTGTCGAAGCGCGGGGCCACGTCCGCAGGCTACGCCTCCGGTGAACAGGCGCCTCACGGCGCGGTCGTCAGCCTGCTTGGGTGTAGCTGTTGGCCAGGTAGGCGTCGACGTCCTCCTCCCGCACCCGGTAGGACTTGCCCACCCGGGCCGCGGGAAGCTGACCACCTTTGATCAGGCGGTAAACCGTCATAGTCGAAACCCGAAGTATGCCGGCCACCTCGGCCACGGTCAGGAACCGGGGCCGTGCGTGTGACTGCGCCAGTTGGATCACCCCTCTTCGCCTGGGGCGACTGTATTCAGTTGTGGCCGCTGTGGAAAGTGGTGATCACCAGATCGTGCCCCTCAGGCGCCCGTCAGCCGCCCCCCAGGGCCCGGGAGCGCTCGGTGGCGGCCACCACGGCGTCGAGGAAGGCCGAGCGCACGCCGGCCGCCTCCAGGGCCCGCAGACCGGCCGCCGTGGTCCCCCCGGGGGACGTGACGGCCGCCCGGAGGGCCTCGGGGCCCTCGCCCGACTCGGCCAGCAGGCGGGCCGCGCCCAGCAGGGTCTGCACGGCCAGGGCCGAGGCCGCCGCCCGGGGGAGGCCCACGAGGACACCCGCCTCGACCAGGGCCTCGGCCACCAAGAACACGTAGGCCGGCCCCGACCCCGACAGCCCGGTGACGGCGTCGAGCAGGCCCTCGGGCACGCGCACGACCATCCCCACCGCCCCCAGCACGCCCTCGGCCCACACCAGGTCGTCCTCCCTGGCCATCGAACCGGGGGAGATGGCCGCGGCCCCCGCCCCGACGAGAGCAGGCGTGTTGGGCATGGCCCGCACCACCGCCGCCCCGGGCGCTCCCGCGGCCCCGAGCCACTCCTCCAGCCGGGCCAGGGGCACGCCGGCCGCGATCGACAGCACCCGCTGGGCCCCGGCCCCGGCCACCGCCCGGCAGGCGGCGGCCACGTCGGCTGGTTTCACGGCCAGCACGGCGCCCTGGCAGGGCCCGGCATCGGCCCGCACGTCCACCCCCGCGAACCGCTCGGCCAGCACCTGGCGCCGCCCCGGGTCGACCTCGACCACGGCCAGGTCACCAGCCGGCGCCCACCCCCCCGCCAGCAGCCCGCCGACGAGGGCCTCGCCCATCCGTCCGCCCCCCACCACAGCCAAACGCGCTCCGGTCACAGCCGGCCAGGCTAGGCCGGACGGGCCGGAGCGGCCCCCCAGACGCAAACCTGCGCGGGAATCGTGGGCGAAACGCCCCCGATTCCCGCGCAGGTTTCGCTTTAGGGCAGGAAGTTCATCGGGTTCTGGGCTGTGCCGCCGACCCGGGTCTCGAAGTGCAGGTGGGGGCCGGTGACGTTACCCGTGCCGCCCACGTAGCCGATCAGCTGGCCCTGGCTCACGCTCTGCCCATCGGACACCGACATCGAGCTCTGGTGGGCGTAGAGAGTGGTGAAGCCCCCGCCGTGGTCGATGATCGTGCACAGGCCGTAGCCGCCGTACCAGCCGGCGCTGATCACGACCCCGGCCTTGGCCGCCCGGATGGGCGCCCCGTAACCGGAGTCGATGTCGATACCCGAGTGCATGGCTCCCCAGCGCCAGCCAAAGGGGGAGCTGACCGATCCGGCCGAGGGCCAGATGAGCCCGGCGGAGGACGTCGAGCGGGCCTGCTGGAGCTGGGGCCGGCCGTCGACGGACGCCCCGCTGGCCTCACGTGCCCGGATGAGGCCGCTGATGCTGGCCTCCTCCCGGGCCAGGGCCTCCACTTCGGCCGTGTACTCCCGGATGCGCACGTCGAGGGCGCCCCGCAGCCGGACCTGGTCGGCCCGGAGCTGCTCCAGCTCGTTGAGCCGGTCGGTGGCCTCCTGCTTGCGGTTCTGGGCCTGCTCCCGCAGGGCCAGCAGGTTGGCCTGCTCGGCCTGCTGGTCCTGGCGGACGGCCCGCAGCTCGCCGAGCACGTCGCGGTCCACCTGGACGACCTGGGACATGAACGCCTGGCGGCGGCCAGCCTCGCCGATGTCGCGGGCCTTCATGATCTCCAGGAAGGTGTCGGACCCGGGGTTGATGTAGGCCTGCACGGCCACGGCCGAGGCCCGGGTGCGCAGGTCGGCCATCTTCTTCTCGGTCGCCGCCAGGCGCATGGCGGCGGCGTCGGCCGCGGCCATGGCTGCGCTGGCCGCCTGGCGGGCGGCGTCGGTGGCGCTGCTCTGCACGGCGATGCCGGCGTCGAGGGTGCGGACGGCAGCCTCTAGCTCGGCGTCGTCGGCCTTGAGGGCGTCGAGCCGGGCCGCGGCGGCCGTCTTCTTGGACCGCACCGTGTCCGCGTCGTCAGCGGCGAAAGCCGATGTCGGGAAAGCCGACATCAGCATGACGATCATCGCAAGGGCGTGGATCCTCGGTCTCGTCATTGGCTGCAGCAGCCCCGCCGCGACTGGTCGGCGGAACCCTACGACGCACCCCCCGTCGGCGCAAGCATCCTCGGTGACTTGGGTTCGGGGGCCCGAAGAACCTCGCTGCCTGGCCGCACTTCCCCGAACGACTGGACAGTTCCGCCCCTCGGGCCCCGGCCGGGAACCCTAACCGAACGTCAAAGCTCGCGCAAGGATTGACACAGAAGGGTACGGAACGCGCGCCGATGCCCCCTGGTCCGCGCCGGTGGGACGGCCCATTGTAGGCCGCCGGCCCGGGCGCTCGCCGGGGCGCTCGTCAGCGGCACTCCACCGGCTCACGAACCGTCAGGTCGGCGTAGAGACGGCGGAGGCGGGCGGCCGTGACCGACCACGAGTACTGCTGGGTGCCGGCGGCCGTGGCCCGGCGCATGACCTCGGCCCGGGCGGGAGCCGACAGCAGGGCGCCGACCCGCTCGGCGTAGGCGGCCGGGTCCCGGCCCTCGACGAGGTAACCGGTGACGCCGTGGTCGACCAGGGTGCACAGCCCGCCCACGGCCGCAGCCACCACCGGGGTGCCGCAGGCCGCCGCCTCCAACGCGACGAGCCCGAAGGACTCCGAGCGGCTGGGGACGAGGCACACGTCGGCGGCCCGGTAGAAGGCGGGCAGGGCCTCGTGGCGTTGGGGGGGCACGAACCACACCCGCCCTTGCAGGCCCAGCTCGGCCACGAGCGCTCGCACCCGGCGCAGCTCGCCCGGCCCGTCGGGCCCGCTGGGGCCGCCCACGACGACCAGGACGGCGTCGCGGCGGGCCAGGGCGGCCAGCGCCCGGACGGCCACGTCCGCCCCCTTGAGCGGCTGGATGCGCCCCACGAACAGCACCAGGGGTGCCCGGGGAGGAAGGTCGATGCCCAGGGCGGCACGGGCCTCGAGGCGGTCGCCGGGGCAGAAGACCTCGTGGTCGACGCCCGGGGGCACGATCTCGATGCGGCCCGGTTCGGCGCCGTAGTGCTCCACCAGGCCCTCGGCCTCGTGAGCCGACGAGGCCAAGATGGCGTCGGAGCAGCCGATCACCTCGCCCTCGGCCTTGGCCCGCACGGCCTCCTCCTCCTCGGTGGCCTCGGCCTTCACCCGCGACAGGGTGTGGAACGTCGACACCAGGGGCAGGCCCAGCTCGTGCTTGAGGGTGTGGCCGGCCACCCCCGACAGCCAGTAGTTGGCGTGCAGGACATCGGGCCGGTTGCCGGTCACCAGGAGATCGAGCACGGCCGAACCGAACTCGTCCACCAGGCCGGGCAGGTCCTCCTTGGCCACGACGGCCTGGGGCCCGGCCCGCACGTGGTGGACCCGGAGGCCGGGCTCGACCTCGACGGTGGAGGGCAGGCCCCGCCTCCACGACCGGGTGTAGACGTCGCAGTCGATGCCGGCGCGCGCCAGGGCAGAGGACAGCTCGCGAACGTAGACGTTCATGCCTCCACCGTCGCCCGCGCCCGGCTGGGCCAGCGGCGACGTGTGCATCGACAGGACGGCGAGGTGGCGCACGACGGCTGCAACCCTACCTAGGAGGCTGGTGTCTTTCGCGATCGGCGCTTCGCGCCGATCGGCCGACCTGCCCCTGACCAGCACCTTTGCAATGTCGCCGAGCCGCGAACGGGGCGGTCGGCCGCCTGGGGAGGGTCTAGACACCAGCCTCCTAGCGGCCGATCCTTCCCTGGTGCGGCCCTGTCTCAGGTCCCCATCCGGCCGGTCTCGTGCGCCCACATGGCGATCTCGACGCGGTTGCGGACCCCGAGCTTGTTCATCAGGCTGGCGAGGTGGGTCTTGACCGTGCTCAGGCTGATGAACAGCTCACCGGCGATCTCGGCGTTGGTCCGGCCCCGGGCGACGGCCAGCAGGACCCCTTCCTCCCGGGCGGTGAGTGGTTCGATCGGTTGCGCCCGCGGCGCTGCGGTCGGGGCCTTCGAGAACGTGGCCAGGAGCCGAGCGGTGACGCTGGGGGCGATAAGCGCGTCGCCGCTCGCCGCGGCCTGGATCGCTTGCACGAGCAGCTCCGGCCCGGCGTCTTTGAGCAGGAACCCGCGGGCGCCCGCCCTGAGGGCGCCGTACACGTAGTCGTCGAGGTCGAAGGTGGTGATCACCACGACGGCCAGCGGCTCGGCGACATCCGGGCCAGCGAGCTGGCGGGTCGCCTCGATGCCGTCGAGCCCGGGCATGCGGATGTCGAACAGGCACACGTCGGGCCGGAGCCGGCGGGCGAGCGCCACGGCCTCCCTGCCGTCGGGCGCCTCAGCCACGACCTCGATGTCGGGCTGGGCGTTCAGGATCATCCTGAGCCCCGTCCTGATCATCTCCTGATCGTCGGCGAGCACGACCCGGATGGTCACGGGCGACCGCCTCGGGGCAGCACGGCGGCGACCGTCCAGCCCCGTTCCCGGTCCGGCCCCGCATCGAGAGTGCCGCCCAGCAACTTGGCGCGCTCGGCCATGCCGACCAGGCCGAAGCCCGACGGGGACCGAGGGTCGAACGAGGCGGGGTCACCGTCGTCTCGGACCGTGAGGCGCACGAAGTCGTCCTCGCCGTACACCGCCACCGTCACGCAGGTGGCGTTGCGGGCGTGCCGGGCGGCGTTGGTGACCGCCTCTTGGGCAAGCCGGTAGATCGCCGCGTCCACGGAGGGCGGGAGCCGTTCGAGGTCACCCACGAGATGGACCTCCACATGCGGCCGGTCGCCGGCGTCGGTGGCGAGGCCCTCGATGTCTACGACCCCCCGTTGGGGGGCGAGGTCCGCCTCCTCACCGTGGCGCAGAGCGCCGACCATGGCGCGCATCTCGGCGAGGGTACGTGAAGCCTCCTGCTCGATGACGGCGAGTGCGTCCAGCGCGGCATCAGGGTCGGTCGGGGCGACGACGCGCCCGGCCTGGGCACGGATGACGATGGCCGAGACGTGGTGGGCGACGGTGTCGTGCAGCTCGCGTGCCAGCTGCTCGCGCTCGAGCAGCTTGACCTGGTCCATCCCCCGGCGCCGGTCCTTGTCCGCGTAACGCACCGCCGCGCCGACCGCACCGGCCGTGAGCAGGACGAGGGCTCCGAGGACAATGTTCTCGGCCGCGACGTCGCCTATTTGGGCGTGGATGGGAAAGTCGGCTGGTTCGTCGAAGCCACTGAGCAGCGTCGGCACGGCCATGACGGCGGCGCCGATGACGATCTCGCGGCCGGCTCCCCACCGGAACAGCGCATAGGGCAGGAGCAGCACGACGACGTAAGCAGACAGGCCCTGCCAGGCGACGCCGGCGAGCAGTGACGCCAGGTCCACCACGCCGATCAGCCCGAAGGCGAACACGGCTGCGGCCAGGGGGTGGCTCCGCCGCCACAGCAGCGCCGGTAGCAGGGCCAGCCCGACGGCGACGGAGCCGAGACGCCACACGAGGTCCTGGACGAGAACGCCCTCCAGGACCATGACGGCGACGGCGACGGCGACCAGCGCCCAGTCCCGCCACACGCGCGCCGGGGGACCGGGGGCACGCGGCTCGGCCCACAACGAGCGAACTCCGTCGCGCAGCACCCTCCCACCATAAGGAACCCGGGCGCACGGCGGATCGGCCGAAAGTACGAGACGCGGATCGTCCGATCGGTCGGTCGTCGAACAGCCGGACAGCCGATGCGGCGCGGCGGCGAGATCGAGACGATGGTCGCATGACATCACCGACTGCCAGGAAGCACCCGACGACTCTCCTCGGCCGGCTCGCCGGCTGGTGCTTCGACCACCGGTCCAAGGCGGTCGGGCTCTGGCTCGTCGCCCTCTTCGCCGTCTTCGGGGTGGCGGGCGCCGTCGGCCCGCGCTACGGCGCAGGCGCGCAGGTGCCCGGTTCGGGCAGCGCTGCCGGGTACGCCGTGCTCGAGGAGCACTTCCCCGAGTTGGGCACCGGCGGCCAGACGGGAACGATCGTGTTCAAGGCCACCCAGGGCGTCGAGGACCCAGAAGTCCGAACTGCCATGGAAGCGCTGTTCGCCCGCGTGGACGCCGGCTTCCCCGACGACTCGGGAGTTCCGCGCCATCCCGGCGGCACCGTCGTCTCGCCGTACTCCGAGCGAGGTCAGGACCAGATCGCCCGGACCGGCCACCTGGCCGGGCTGGTCGCCTACGCCCAGGTGAACCTCGCCGCCGACGTGGACGACACCGAGTCCGGCCTGCTGGGCCGGGCGATCATCGGTCACGTGCCGGCCATCGACGGGCTCGACGTCTTCGCCGGTGGTCAGTACCTGGCCGTCATCGAGCCGCCGAAGAGCGAGCTCATCGGCCTGGCCTTCGCAATGCTGGTCCTGATCGCCGCGTTCGGGTCCGTGCTGGCCATGGGACTGCCCATCGCCGTGGCGCTCGGGGGGGTCGGCGCCGGCGCCGGGTTGACCCTGCTGCTCAGCAACGTCGTCACCATTCCCAACGAGGCCACGGTGCTCGGGCTGATGGTCGGCCTCGGCGTCGGCATCGACTACGCCCTGTTCATCGTCTCCCGCTACCGGGAGGGCCTCCACGCCGGGTACTCCCCCCGTGAGGCGACCGTGGCGGCCATGGGGTCGGCCGGGCGGGCCGTCGTCTTCGCCGGGACCACCGTGATGATCTCGGTGCTGGGGCTCCTGCTGGTCGGGATCGGGTGGATCGGGGGGCTGGGCATCGCCGTGTCCGCCACCGTTCTCGCCACGATGATCACCTCGACAACGCTGCTCCCTGCCCTGCTCGGGTTCGCCCGGGAGCGGGTGGAGCTCACCCGCTGGCGCGGTCTGGTCGCCGCCGGGTTCACGTCCGTCGCCCTCCTCGGCCTCGGCCTCGGGGTGGCGCCTGTGGCCGCCGCCGGCGCCGGGCTGGCGGCGCTCACGCTGGTCGCCAGCGTCGCCGTGCGGCCGCTGCGCCGCCCCCTCCCCGGCCGGGCCGCCAAGGCCGTCCCCGCCACCTACGCCTACCGCTGGAGCCGGGGCATCCAGCGCCACCCCGTGCGGTGGGTGCTCGGTGCGACCGCCGTGCTGGTCGTCCTGGCCGCACCCGCCACGAGCCTGCGACTGGGCTGGGCCGACGAGGGCAACTTCCCCGAGGACACCCCCACCCGCCAGGCATACGACCTGCTGGCCGACGGCTTCGGCGCCGGGTTCAACGGCCCGTTCGTCGTCACGGTCGTCCCCGGCCCCGGCGACTCGCCCGACGACGTCCTGGGGCTGCAGGCGACCCTGGCCGCCGCCGAGGGGGTCGCAGCGGTGACTTCGCCGGTGGCCGACGACCCGGCGCAGCCCGCCGCCTACGTGATGAGTGTCATCGCCTCCACCGCACCCCAGGACGAGGCCACCACCGACCTGGTCCGCCGGCTCCGCAGCGACGTCATCCCCCGGGCGGTGAGCGGGACCGGGCTCGATGTCCAGGTGACCGGCGGCGCCGCCGTCGCCATCGACATCACCGACTACCTGGCCCGGCGCATGCCCATCTTCTTCGGGGCCGTGCTGGCCCTGTCGTTCGTACTGCTGATGACGGTGTTCCGGTCGGTGCTCGTGCCGCTGAAGGCGGTCCTCGTGAACGTGCTGTCCATCGGTGCCGCCTACGGCATCGTCGTGGCCGTCTTCCAGTGGGGCTGGGCCGGCGAGCTGATCGGCATCGAGGGCGGGCCCATCAACCCGTTCATCCCGATGATGCTCTTCGCCGTGGTCTTCGGCCTGTCGATGGACTACGAGGTCTTCATGCTCTCCCGCATCCGGGAGGAGTACCTGCGCACGGGCGACGCCACCGCCTCCGTGGCCGACGGCCTGGCCTCGACCGCCCGGGTGATCACCGCCGCGGCGGCCATCATGGTCGTCGTCTTCGCCTCCTTCATGCTCGAGGACATGCGGGAGATCAAGATCTTCGGGCTCGGCCTCGCCCTGGCGGTGTTCCTCGACGCCACACTGGTACGCATGGTGGTCGTCCCGGCCACCATGGAGCTGCTCGGCGAGCGCAACTGGTGGATCCCCAGGTGGCTCGACCGGCTCCTCCCCCGCGTCGACATCGAACGGGGCGAGATCGAACGGGGCGGCATCGAACGGGGCGAGCCGGTCGCCCCCGTGCCCCCGGAGGTCCCGAGCCTGGCCGGCACGGCGCCCACGGGCGGGCGGAGCTGAACTACCTCTGTCGGGATGGCGACCGGGGCCGTCAGCCGCGCCGCTGGTTGGCGTCGCGGAAGTCCTCGTAGGTCCGCACCAGGGCCTCCTTCTGGTCCGCGGTCAGGTCTGGCTGGCGACGGATCAGGGCGGCCAGCTCACCGTCGGACGCGCTCTCGAGGATGCCGGCCCGCACGTAGAGCTGTTCGACCGGCAGTTCGAGGGCACGGGCGATCTGCTGGAGCACGTCGGCCGACGGCCGGCGTAGGCCCCGCTCGATCTGGCTCAGGTAGGGATTGGAGATGCCCGAGGCCTCGGAGAGGCGGCGCAGCGACAGGCGGTGGGACCGGCGCTCGGCCCGGATGTAAGAACCGAGCTGCTCCATCCGGGCCGAAGTCTCGTCGCTCTGACCGTCCACGGGCACTGCCGACAAGCTAAACCATGCTTGCAGACGCGAGCATCGTTGGCCCTGGGTGGCGGTTCAGCCCCGGTGGCCCGGGCCGAACCGGTCGGCCAGCTCGGCCTGGATGGTGTCGATCACCCCGAAGACGGCTCGACGCTGGCCGGAGACCCGCTGCTCGAGGTCCATGAGCTGGTCGGCGGCGGCGGTCAGCTGCTCGTCGGGGAGCTCGGGCAGCGACCCCAGGGCGGACGGCCCGCTGATGGCGTCGAGCTCGGCCGTGAGGCTGTCGTCGTCGGGCGGCTGGATGTTGGTGGGCATGCGCCCCGGCCCCGGGGCCCGCGACCGGTCGGCCAGGATCTCGGGCAGCCGGGCTACGAGGTCGGACAGGTCGGCCTCCACCCCTCGGCGGCGCCGCTCGATCTCGGCCGACACGATGTCAAGGCGTCCCTGGACCAACCGGCGGAGGTAGGAGAGCTTGGCCTCCACCTGCTGGCATTCCGCCCGCCTGGCCCGTAGCTCGGCGTCGTCGAGGGAGGCGACGTCCTCGACGTACCCGGCCGCCAGCACCCGATCCAACTCGTCGGTCATCATCGCCGATCAGGGTACCAACCCCCCCTGGCGGGCGATCCGTCCCCGCTGGTGGGGCGGGTGGTAGCGATAGGCGGCCCTCCCCAGCACCCGGTCGAGCGCGACCGGCCCGAACCGGCGGCTGTCGACGCTGAGCGACGAGTTGTCACCGCCCACGGTCACCTCGCCACCCGAGATGGCCAGGGCCCGCTTGACGATGGCCCGGTCCGGGGCGGCCGGGTCGACCAGGACGATCACGTCCCCGGGGCGCACCCGCCACGTCCGGACGACTACCAGCCGTTCACCAGGTGCGAGGGTCGGCAACATGCTCGGGCCGTGGACCTCCACCCGCCGCACCCCGAACACGACGGCCGCGGCCAACAGGCCGGCGACAGCGGCGGTCGCTGCGGAAAGTAGTGTTCGGGGACGTAACACTCTGCGATCCGAAGGAGCCTCAGGCATGCCCGTTCTCGACCGCATGTTCGCCCTCGTCGACCGGATCAGCCCGCCTGAGCCGGTCCACGCCCACTGCGACCTCCCGTGCGGCGTCTACGACCCGGCCCAGGCCCGTATCGAGGCCGAGTCGGTCAAGGCGTGCCAGGAGAAGTACCAGGGGTCCGACGACCCGGTCTTCCGCCAGCGGGCGGTCACGATCAAAGAGGAGCGGGCCGACCTCGTCAAGCACCACCTGTGGGTGCTGTGGACCGACTACTTCAAGCCCGAGCACACCGACCGCCACCCCGAGCTTCACCAGCTCTTCTGGGACGCCACCAAGGCGGCCGGCGCGGCGAAGAAGTCCGAGGACCCGGCCACCGGCCAGAAGCTGCTCGACCTCGTCGGCGAGATCGACAAGGTCTTCTGGGCCACGAAGCAGGGCTGAGCCCGACCCCGGCCCCGGTCAGCGCAGCAGGGTCGCAGCTACCCACGCCCAGATCGGGCCGACCACCAGCAGGGAGTCGAGGCGCCGGAGCACCGGCGCCTTGGCATCCCGCCCCCCCAGCAGGGCCGAGCCTGCCAGTGGCCCGCAGGGCACCAGCACGGCGGCGATGAGGCCCAGCAACAGGGGGCTGGCCCCCGGGAATGGCGGGACGAGGGTCACAGCCGCCAGCAGGGTGACGGGTACGAGCATGAAGACGCCGGCCACCGGCCCTTCCCACGTCTTGGACGCTCCCGCGCCGATCAGGTAGGCGCTGGCGTCGTATGCGGCGACACACACCAGCAGCAGCAACGGGGCGTGCACGTTCACGTTGCGCAACAGCACCACCGACGCCACGGCCAGGCCGATGGCCACGCCCACGGCCAGGGTGAGGGCGGCGTCGCGCATCGGCGCCTTGGTCAGTGAGAACAGCCTGACCACCAGCGACGCCATCACCGCGGCCACCAGGGCCCCGGTCATCGCCCTCAGTCCCCAGATGGCGCTCACGGGCAGGGATGCGGCCGCCAGCCCGGCCAGCAGGACCAGAGGCCGTTCGTTGCGGGCACGCCAGACGGCCGCCGTCTGCACGGCGGCCACGGCCGCGCAGCCCGCCAACCAGACACCGAGGGCGACGGGGCCCCACACAGTGGCGACCACCGTCACCAGGAACCAGGCGACCCCCATGGGGCCCTGGCGTGGCCCGGGCTGGGGGACGACGGCCAGCGGCGGCTTGCGGTACCGGTCACGGAAGGCCTCCGGCGCTCCCTCCTCGGCCGCGGCCCTGGCGGCCAGCGCCACTGAGCCCCCGGCTACGGCCTCCATGACCGGCGGGCGGTGGGGCGTAGCCGTGGGTGGTCGCCCGGCCACGCCCGCTTCCTGCCCCTCAGGCGACCCGGTCGTGGTCAGGGCCTCGAGGCCCGCCGGCGGCGGGCCCACCGCCCGCAAGGCGCGAGGCGGGGGAGTCGGGGCCGAGGGTCGGCGGGTGCCGGCCCCGTTCCCGGGCTTGACGAGGCGCACAGCCGGGCCCTCACGAGGGTCGACCACGGCCAGCGCTCCGGCCACGGCTGGGCCCGGGCTGGCGATCGCACCACCCACGGCCGCCAGGCGGCGGGCGGCGGCCGCCCCCCGGGCCGACGGCGTCGAGCCGATCACCCTCACATCCGGGCCGCCGTAGGGCTCGGGGTCGATGGGGACCGCTACCGTCGCCTGCTCCGGGAGGTCGAACGTCGGCCCGGCCTGGGGGAGGACGACGGCCTCGATCCGCGGGGGCGGAGGGGTGCCTGGGGCGACGGTGAGCCACGGGGCCTCTGCCTGGGATCTGGGCCCGTCGCCCCCCGATTCCCACTCGATGGGCTCGTCCCACCGGCGCTCCCACTCGGTCGATCCCGGCGTCGCCTCGGGCGCTCCCGGGCGGGGGGGGCCACCTTTGGACCGCTCCCCGACCGACCAGACCGGCCCGCTCCCCGGTCCCCACAGCGAATCGGGGTCGTCGACGGCGGGCTCGGCCGGCGGCAGGGCGGGGGGAGGTGGCGAGGGCGGCGGCGGGGGCGGGGGCGGGTTGGGGTCGTCGAAGGCCGTCAGATCGAAGTCGTCGAAGTCGTCGGGAGGTGGGCCGGGCTCGTCGAGCTCGGGCACGTCGTCCGGCCACTGGGGAAGTCCGGCCAGCCGGTCGAGCAATTCGTCAGGCGAGCCGCCGGGCAGGTCCCAGGCCGCATCCCAGTCCCGGTCCGCGGGCGATGGGGGCGGAGGTGGGGGCGGGGGCGGGGCGGCACTCGACGACGCCCCGCCTAGGCGGGCGAGCGCGCCCGGAGACGCGGGCGGCGGAGGTGGGGGCGGCGGCTCCGTGCGGCCCGGGGGGGTGGACGGCGGGACCACTGACGCCGGCCCTCCCCGGGCGGTGACCGGCGTGGGCAGGACGTCTTTCCCCGGCCGAACGGGCGCGTCAGGCCCGGACCGGGACGGGTCGACGGGCCACGACGAAGCTGCGTCGCCCGTCGGGGGGCGCCGGTCGTCTGGCGGCGAGCCCGGCGGCGAATCGGCCGCCCACGGCGAGCCCGGGGGCGGGGGTGGAGGGGCGCCGCGGGAGCCGGGGGTGCCGGGC
>JBFMCT010000040.1:23148-28374 GCA_040754375.1 Actinomycetota bacterium | reverse complement strand
CCTCCCCCGGCGCCGGCCGGCGCCGTTGCAGCCGCCCCTGCCGCCAGCCCGGGCCACAGCGTTCGCCGTGGTGTCGCCGGCCCGGCCCCGGGCCCCGCCGCTGGCTGCCTGACCCCAGCCGACCCGCCCGGCGGCCAACCGTCGCCCGGCACCAGTTCCAGCGAGGGCCGATGCCAGCAACCCGCCGCGCCGGCGCGGCGGGCGCGGTGCTCCTCGGTGCCATCGTGCTCTGGGCCTCACCGGCCTGGTCCCATGCCGTGCTGCTGCGGACCGAACCGGCGCCCCAGACCACCGTCGACACTGCGCCCGCGGCCGTGCGCCTCAACTTCTCAGAGCCCGTAGAGGTCACCTTCGGGGCCGTGCGCGTCTTCGACGTGGACGGCAACCGGGTGGACTCGGGCGCCATCAGCCGCAGTGACGGCAACCGCCAGGTGGTGGTCCCGGCCGACTTCACGGAGGGGACCTACACCGTCACCTGGCGCGTCACCTCGGCCGACGGCCATCCCGTGCGGGGTGGGTTCGGGTTCTTCGTCGTCCGCCCGTCCACGATCTCGGCCGTCGCTGTCCCGGTGGACACCGGGCCCCCGGCGGTGGTCACCTTGGGCTACGGCGTCGCTCGGTTCCTGTGGTTCTCGGCCATCATGGCCATCGTCGGGCTGGTGGCCGCTCGCCGGTGGGTGTGGACGCCGGCGGTCACCGACGCCGGCCTCGGCGCTTCCCCGGCGGCCGACGGGTTCAGGCGGACCTTCCGCCGGGCCGTGCCCGCGTCGTGGGCCGTCCTGGTGGTCTCGGGCGGCGCCGTCCTGGTCTTCCAGGCGGCCACCGTCTCGGGCTTGTCGCTGGCCGAGTCGGCTCGCCCGGTGGTGCTCTCGGACCTGCTGGGGACGAGCTTCGGGCGGCTGTGGAGGGTGCAGATGGCTCTCGCCCTGCTCATGGGGCTGCCGGTGGCTGCCCTCGTAGCCCGGCGCCGCCTGCTGGGCGCCCCGCCCCGGGCGTGGATCGCGGTCGGGGCGGTCGTAGCCGCCGGGCTGTGCGGGGCCACGGCCCTCAACGGCCATGCCCGGACCTTCGCGGCCCCGGCCGTGGTCGTGCCCAGCCTGGCCCTGCACCTGCTGGCCGCCGGGGTCTGGGCCGGCGGCCTGGGGGCGCTGGCGGTCCTCGGCAGCTCGGCCTGGCGCCGGCTTCCCGCGCCCGACCGGCCCGCGCTGCTGGCCCTGCTGGTGCGCCGGTTCGGCCGCTTGGCGGCCGCTTCCGCGGGGGTCGTCGCCGTGACCGGGACAGTCGTGGCCGCCGGCGGGTTCGGGGCCGTGTCCGACCTGTGGGAAGTCACGTTCGGGCGGTTGGTGGCCGCCAAGGTGGCGTTGCTGGCCGTCGCCCTGGCCCTGGCCGCCGGCCATCGCTGGCGGACCACCAGCCAGCTCGCCCAGCCCGCCACCGCCGGCCCGGCGGTGTCCTCGTTCGAGCGCACGAGCAGGGCCGAGGTACTCGTCCTGGCCGGGGCCGTAGCCCTGGCCGCCACCCTGGTGGCCCTCGTCCCCGGGCGTTCCCTGGCCCTGGCCGCCAGGGGCCCGGTCAACCAGGAGAACCGGGCCGGGGACTACGTCGTCCACCTCTACATCGACCCCACCCGCCTGGGTGAGAACGAGGTCCACGTCACGTTCGTGACCGACCGGGGCCTGGCCGCGGCCGAGGTGGCCAACCTCGAGGTCACTCTCACCACTCCCGACGGGAGCTCCCAGGCGCTGGAGCCACGCCTCATATCCCCGGGCCACTTCGTGGCCGACACCGACTTTGCCGCCCCCGGCCTCTACGGCCTCGACGTTTCGACACCGTCGGTCGAGGGCCTCTCGACCACCTTCGACTTCCGTCTCCGAGACGGGGGACAGTGAGCTCAAAGGAGCGCTGCCAGATGAGAAGATCTACCGCCTTCGCCGCCACCGTGGTGATCACGGCCGTCGTCGGTCTCCTCGCCGGCACACCGGCGTGGGCCCACGAGGAGATCAGCCCCTACGCCGTGCCCACGAACAGGCCCGCCTTCCTGGTGCTGAGCGTGGCCAACGAGAAGAGGGTCGACCTGAACCGAGTCACCATCGACGCCCCCGCCAACGGCCGCTTCGGCCATGCCGCACGCGACCCCCAAGGGTGGACCTCGACGCTCTCGCACACCTCGATCACGTGGTCGGGGGGGGCCGTGCGGCCCGACCGGTTCGAGCAGTTCGGGTTCGACGTAGAAGGCTTCGCCCAGCCTGGGGCCGTGTCCTACCAGGTCACCCTCGGTTACGCCGACGGCACGAGCACCCAGTCGGAGGTGACTGCCCTGGCGGTGGCCGATGGGGCCCCACCCATCGTGGCCCCGCCCGCCACCGACGAGCCGGCCCCGACCACCACAACCGCCCCCGGGGACGGCAACGGCGGCCCGCCAGGCCCGGGAGAACCCGTGGCCGACGCCGACGAGGGGCGGGCCACGGTGGCCCTCGTACTGTCGGTCATGGCCATGGCCATGGCCTCGGGCGGGCTCACGCTGGCCATGCGCAAGCCCAAAGCGGCGGGCGACGAGCGCCAGCGCCCCGACGGGCAGGACTGGTGAACGGGCCGGGGCGGCGCGCCCTGCCGGTGATGGCCGCCGCCCTGGCCTTGGCCGCCGTCCCCCGCCCGGCCCTGGCCCACGTCGGGGACTGCACACCCGCGCAGTCCTACACCTCGGTCGGGATCAGCGCCCTGATCGGCATCGTGCTCTTTCGTCCGTGGAGGAGGTCCACCATGAACACCACCGCCAAGGCCAGCCGCTGGGCCCTGCCCGCGGTACTGGCCGCCATCGTCACCTTCGGGGCGTGCGGGCCCGAGTCCGGTCCGGCGGCCGCCCGGCCTTCCACCGAGGCCCGGCTGGAGATCGTCCAGCCCACCCCCAATCAGAACGTGGGGCCCGACTTCCTGCTCGAGCTCAACCTCATCGGCGCCCGGGTGCTGTCCGACGAGGAGTCCGTGGGCCGGGCGCTGAGGGGTGACGAGGGCCACATCCACGTGACCCTCGACGGCCGGCTGATCTCCATGACCTACGGGACGAGCCAGGAGATTACCGACCTGGCCCCTGGGCCCCACAACCTCCAGGCCGAGTTCGTGGCCACCGATCACGCCCCCTTCGCCAACCGGGTGATCGTGGCCGTCGCCTTCAACGTCGTCGAGCCGGGGACCGAGTAGTAAGTGAGGGTGCTCCGCTCGTGAGGGCCACTCGCCCTGCTCCGTCCCCGCTGCGTACCGGCCTCGTCCTGGCCGTGATCTACGCGGCCGTGGCCGTCGTGTCCTACCGCTCGGGCACGGGCCGGCCCCTGTTCGACGGCTTCGCCCCGCCCACCCCCTACCGGTGGGTCGACCCTCCTCCCGAGTTCCGAGCCGGCAACCAGCCGCCGCGGTCCAGCACGTTCGAGGTCGCCCTCGGTCCTATGGGCTCGCCCAACGCCTCGGGGTCGAGCGAGGACGGCCAGGTCATCCTCAGCTTCGCCGCGGGCGCCTTCCCGCCCAACGCCGAGGACGCCCGGGTGGTGGTGACCGTCACACCCCTCGACCCCGCCACCCTGGCCCCGCCGCCGGCCAGCCTCGGCCCTGACGGCAACGCCTACCGGGTGGATATGGCCTACGCGCCCTCGGGGCGGGAGGTCACCGAGCTGGCCGTGCCGGGTGACGTGTTCGTCGTGGTACCCGAGCCGGCCCAGGCTCTGCTCTTCTCGTCCGACGGCCGGACGTGGGCCCCGCTCGAGTTCCGGCCTGTGCAGGACCTCGGGCAGATCGGGGGGGCGTTCACCCGGCCGGGCCACCTGCTGGCGGTGGCGCCCCCGGTGGCCCGCCCCAGCGACACGGCCGGGACCGACGAGGCCACCCGGCTGGCGATCACGGCCGCGGTCACCGCGGGGCTGGCCGTGGTCATCTGGGCCGCGCCCGCTCTCTGGCGCCGGGCCCGGCCGGCCAAGGGCGGCAGATGAGCGGGCGGGGGCCGGTGGCTCGGGGGGTGACGGTGGCGGCCATGGCCGCCCTCATGGTCGGCCTGTGGGCCAGCCCGGCCGCGGCCCACGCCATCGGCGGGGTGGAGGCGACGAACTACCGCACCGAGATCACGGGCATCTCGCCGCCGGTCGCGGGGCTGACATTCCGGGTCCGCGACCTCGGTGGCCGGTTCGAGGCGGTGAACGACACGGGCGCCGACCTGGTCGTGCTCGGGTACCAGAACGAGCCCTATCTGCGGGTGGGGCCGGCCGGCGTCTTCGAGAACCGCCGGTCGCCTTCGCTGTACCAGGACCGCGAGACCCGGCCTGGGGTGCTCGTCAGCCTGCCCCCCGAGGCCGACCCCACAGCCCCGCCCGAGTGGCACCGACGGTCCGGCGGCCGCAGCGTCTCCTGGCCGGACCACCGCATCCGTTGGGGCCAGTCCGACCCCGAGTCGGTGCGCCAGAACCCCGGTGTCGCCCAGACCGTGGTGAGCCGCTGGATCGTCCCGTTCACCCATGACGGGAGCTCGATCGTCATCACCGGGCGCATCGCCTGGGTGCCCGGGCCGGCGGCCTGGCCGTGGTTCGCGGCCGCCGCCGTCCTCTTCGGGGCAACCGTGGCCGCCGCCAACAGCCGCCGGTGGGCCGGCCTCATGAGCGGGGCGCTGGCCGTGCTGCTGGCGGTGGACGCCGTGCGCCTCTACGGGGCGGCCACCGCGGCCGGCGGGTCGGTGGCCGCCGGGCTGGCCCGGGCTGCTCTCGCGGGCGTGCTCGAGATCGCCGCCCTCGCCGGCGGTCTGTGGGCCATCGGTGCCCTCCAGCAGCGCAAGGCGGTCGGGGCCTACGCGGCCATGGCCGTGGGCATGGTGCTGGGCTTCGTCAGCGGGGTGGGCGACCTGCTCAACCTCGCGTACTCCCAGGTGCCGACGTCGCTGCCCGTCGACTTCGCCCGGGCCGCGGTGCCCGTGTGCCTGGGCATCGGCTTCGGCCTCCTGGCCGGAGGGTTCCTCGCCCTCCGGAACCTGGGGGCCACGGCCAACGACCCCCTGGCCTCGGGCGTGGCGGTGGCCGGCCGGTGAACCCCCCGACGAGCGGCTCGCTCGCACCCACCGCCGGCCCGCAGGCCCCCGCCCGCCGCCTCTTGACGAGCGGGCCGGTAATGGCCGCCGTGCTGGTGGCCGGGTCCGTCCTGCTGTTCGCCCGGCCCGCGCTGCTGGCCCCCGGCCGCGACCCGACGGGCCGCTTG
>JBFMCT010000040.1:0-23138 GCA_040754375.1 Actinomycetota bacterium | reverse complement strand
CCTCGGGCTGGTCGGTGCCCTGTGGCCGCTGACCGGGCGCCAGCGCGACCCCACGGCCGTCCCCGGGCGGCGGGCGGCTGTCGCCTTGGCCGTGGGGGCGGTCGCCTTCACCGTGGGGCGCTTCGCCACCGGGGGCCCGGTGGCCGCCCACCCGCTGCTGTTTCGCCTCCTGGTCCTCAACGCCTTGGCGGCCGTGGCCGAGGAGGCGTTCTTCCGCCGGATGCTCTACGGGGCGCTGCTGCCCCGGGGCCAGACGGTGGCCATCGTCGGCTCGGCCGTCGCGTTCGCGGCTGTGCATGCCTGGGTGTGGGGCCTGTGGGTCCTGCCCCTCGACCTGGCCGCCGGGCTGCTCCTGTCGTGGCAGCGGGCCGCCTCGGGCCGCTGGTCGGTCCCGGCCGCCACCCATGTCTTTGCCAACTCCCTGGCTCTCGTGTGAGGTCGCCCATGTTCTCCAAGTCCCGCCGGACCACCACCGTGACCGCTGCCGTGGTCCTCGCCCTGACCGCCGCCGGGTGCTCGGCAGGCGCAGGTAACGGCGACGCCATCACGCTGGGCGCCATCTACCCGATCTCGGGCCGCCAGGGGCCCGGGGGGGTCGAGGAGGCCAACGGCGCCCGCCTGGCTGTCGAGCTGGCCAACGAGCGGGGCGGCGTGCGAGGCCGCCAGTTGCGCCTCGACGTGATCGACGTCGACGCCGGCGAGGCCGCCCCGGCGGCCATGGAGGACCTCAAGCGACGAGGCGTCGATGTCGTGCTCGGCACCTACGGGAGCACGATCTCGGCGCCCGCGGCCGTCTCCGCCCAGCGCAACGGAATGCTGCTGTGGGAGACGGGGGCCGTCGGCCAGGTGTCGGGGGACGCCGGCGGGGGCGAGTCGTTCTTCCGCACGGCCCCCATGGGCGCCGGCCTAGGCAAGGCCGCAGTCGCTTTCGTGCGCGACCAGCTCCAGCCCCTGCTGGAGCCCGGCCAACCGCTGCGTTATGCCGTGGCCTACGTGGACGATGCCTACGGGCGGGCCGTAGGCCTGGGGGCGGTGGACGAGATCGAGGCCAGTGGCCAGCAACTGGTTGGGACCTTCCCTTACCGCATCGCCGGGCTCGACGCGGCCGCCGTCATCCGCGACGTCGCGGCCGCGAAGCCCGACGTCCTCTTCGTCTCGGCCTACCTCGACGACGGCATCGAGCTGCGGCGAGAGACGATCACCCAGAGCGTGGCCCTCAAGGCCAGCATCGGGACCAGCTCCAGCTACTGCATGCCGTCCTTCGCCCATGCCCTGGGGCCGGCGGCCGTGGGCCTGTTCGCCTCCGACAAGCCCGACGGCGCCGTCGTGCGCACCGACGCCCTCACCCCCGAGGCCCAGGCCGAGCTGGCGTGGGCACGAGCCCGCTACCAGGAGCGCCACGGGGAGGAGATGAGCCCGGCCGCACTCGCCGGCTTCGCCAACGCCTGGGCCCTGGTCGGCCACGTGCTGCCTGCGTCCGGCGGCCTTTCGCCCGCGGCGGTGGCGGACGCGGCCCGAACGGTGAAGCTCCCCCAGGGCGCCCTGCCCAACGGGGCCGGCCTCGACATGGCCGGCCCCGGGGAGCCCGACGCGGGCGAGAACCGAGGGGCCGTGAGCGTGATCTGGCAGTGGGTGGACGCCAAGACCCAGGCGGTGGTGTGGCCGCCGGCCTTCGCCACCCGGCCCCTCCAGGCCATCCCCATCCTCACGTGACCGGCCCAGGCTGCGGGCCGGCAACGGGCCCCCGGTGAGCCGCGGCCTGCGGGCCGCGGGTGCCGCCTCGGTGGCCCTCTACGTGCTGGCCGCCGTCCTCACCGGGCGCCTGCCCGGTGGCGGTCGACCCCTGTTCGACGGGTTCGCGCCGCCCGCCCCCTACCGCTGGGTCAACCCCCCGCCCGAGCTGGTCTCCACCAACGAGCGCCCCGAGCAGGCCGAGCGCAACGTGCCCCTGACGGCCGAGGGGAACGAGGCCACCAACGCCAGCACCAGCGACGCCCAAGTCATCGTCACCCTGCCCACGGGGGCCATTCCCCCCAACGGGGACGACACCACCGTCCGCCTCCGCCTGCTGCCCCTCGACCCGGCCACCCTCGCTCCCCTGCCCGATGGGCTACGCCCGGCCAGCAACGTCTACCGCGTCACCCTCGACTACCAGCCTTCGGGCGAAACGGTCACGGCCATCGCCCCGGGCCCGGCCGTGGCCCTGACGGGGGCGGTCCAGGCCACCCAGCTCCTGTACTCGCCCGACGGTTCGGCGTGGGGGCAGGCCCAAGCCCGCCCCTTCGGCAACACCCACGGCTACACCGGCCCCTTCCTGGGCCCCGGCTTCTACATCGTGGTGGCCCCGCACCCGACGCCCGTGGCCGGACCGAAGGGCGGGCCCGGGCCCTGGGCGTGGACGGCGCTGGCCGCGGCGCTGGCCGCGGTGGGGACCGCAGCCGCGGCCGTCCTGCGCCGCCGGCGGCGGGCGGGCCAGCTCCGCCAGGCCGAGGCGGCAGCACGTACGAAGGCGGCCTCCCGGCGACCTGGGCCCAGCAGGGGGAAGAAGAAGGGCAAGGGCGGCCGCCGATGAGCCGCGGTGCACGACATCGAGCAAGAAGCGACCGGAGGGGTTGCTTCTTGCACAAACACAGCCGGTCACCGGGGAACAGGCCATCGCGGGGCTGGACGGGCGCACCCCTACAATGCCCGTTCCTATGACCGCGCCGGTGATCGTCGTTCGGGGACTGCGCAAGTCCTACGGGGGACGCGAGGCCGTGCGGGGTATCGACCTGACCGTCGACCAGGGCGAGATCTTCGCCTTCCTGGGGCCCAACGGGGCCGGCAAGACGACGACCGTCGAGGTCCTGGAGGGCTACCGGTCCCGCGACAGCGGGGACGTGTCGGTCCTGGGCATCGACCCGGTGGAGGCCGACAGGCACTGGCGCCAGCGGGTGGGGGTCGTCCTCCAAGAGCTGCGCCTCCCGTCACTGCTGACCGTGCGCGAGGTGCTGGCCATGTACGCCGGCTACTACGCCGCTCCCCGGCCGGTGGACGAGACCATCGAGCTGGTGGGCCTGAGCGACGCCGCCGGTACCCGGACCTCGAAGCTGTCGGGGGGCCAGCAGCGCCGGTGCGACGTGGCCCTCGCCCTGATCGGCGACCCCGAGCTGCTGTTCCTCGACGAACCCACGACCGGCTTCGACCCGGCCGCCCGGCGCGGGGCGTGGAAGCTGATCAGCGGGCTGCGCGACCTGGGCAAGACGGTGTTCCTGACCACCCACTACCTGGAGGAGGCTCAGGCCCTGGCCGACCGGGTGGCCATCCTGCGCGACGGTAGGATCGTGGCCGAGGGCCGGCCCGACGAGCTGGTGGGCGGGCGCACGACGACGATCAGCTTCTCGCTCCCCGAGGGCGCCGGCCCCGACCGGCTGCCGGCCCCATTGGCCGCCCGGGTACGGCCCGAGGGCAGCCGACTGGTGTTCACGTCGTCGGCCCCGGTAACCGACCTCCACCAGCTCACGGCCTGGTCGATCGAGACGGGGACCGTACTGGCCGACATCGAGGCCGCCCGCCCGTCCCTGGAGGACGTCTACCTCGAGCTGACGGCGGTGGAGGGCCCGTGAGCGAACGCCGCTCGGGCACCCTGCTGCTCCACCAGTACCGCTACGACCAGAAGCAGTTCTGGCGGGAACCGGCCACGGTCTTCTTCACCGTCGCCCTCCCGCTCCTGTTCCTGTTCCTGTTCGTCTCGATCTTCGGCAACGACACGGTGGTCGTCCGGGGCCACGAGATCAAGGCCTCGACCTACTTCGTGCCCGGCATCGTGACCCTGTCGGTCGTCTCGGCCACCGTGCTCAACCTGGCCATCACGTTCACCATCCTGCGGGAGAAGGGGCAGCTCAAACGGGTGCGGTCCACGCCGCTGCCCCCGTGGGTCTACCTCGGCGGGCGGGTCCTGACGGCCACGGTCGTGTGCGTGCTGCTGGTGGCGGCCGTCACCCTGCTGGGCTGGCTCGTCTACGGGGTCAGCCTCCCCACCCACACGCTCCCCGGGCTGTTGCTGACCCTGCTCGTGGGCACGACGGCGTGCTGCGCCCTGGGGTTCGCCCTCACCACCATCATCCCCAGCGAGAACGCCGCCCCGGCCATAACCAACGCCATCATCCTGCCCCTCTACTTCTTCTCGGGGATCTTCATCCCCGACAGCAGCCTGCCCGAGGCCATGAAGTTCGTGGGCTCGATCTTCCCGGTACGCCACCTGTTCCAGTCCTTCCTCTACGCCTTCGACCCCCTCACCGAGGGTGCGGGCATCGCCGCCGGCCACCTGGCCGTGGTCGCCGCCTGGGGCGTGGTCGGCGCCTTGGTGGCCGTCCGCAGCTTCCGCTGGACGCCCCGTGCCTGACACCCGCTTGACGGGCGGCCACTCGCCCCATTAGGTCTACGGCAGGCGCGGCGGCTTATCGGGGGTGGGACAGTGCGGCCGCAGCTGGGCGCCGGGCGGCGACCCCATGGTCGCGCCCTTCACGGACTGCACCCAGCAGGCCACCAACGGCCACTACATCACCTTGCAGTTCGACCCCACGGGCACGCTGTGGGCCGCGTTCATGGCCGACGACCCGGCGTCGACTCTGACCCTGGCCCGCGCCCAGCGGCCCCGCAACATCTACCTGGGCCGCTCCGACGACTCCGGGCGTACCTGGCGCACGACCCTGGTCTACGAGGGCCAGGCCGGCGACCCCGGGATCGGCAACAGCCGGCGGGCCATGGTGGCCGTCGACCCGACCGACAACCGCCACGTCTACGTGGGCTGGCAGAAGGGCGGCGCCGGCAGCCCCCCGACGGGCGTGGAGCGCAAGGCCATGATCCAGGCCTCCCACGACGGGGGCCGCACGTTCGGCCCTCCGGTCGTGCTCAGCACCGAGGTGGGCGGCAGCCAGCCCAAGCCGGTGGTGGACGCCAACGGGGTGGTCCACGTCACCTACGCCAACGACCAGTTCGGCGTGCCCGCCAGCGAGGCCCGGGGCCGCACCCTGTGGTACCAGCGCTCCTCCGACGGCGGGCGGACGTGGTCGCCCCGGGTCGAGCTCGACCCCGGCACCCCCGGGTTCGCCTTCATGCGCAAGCAGGCCATCGCGGCCGACATCGAGACCGGGACGATCCACGTCACCTGGTACGGCGCCAACGTCCCCGCGCCCCGGCGCCCGCCCCCGGGCGAACCGTCCACCGCCGAGTTCGACGACCGCCACATCTTCGTGCGTTCGTCGCCCGACGGGGGCGAGACGTGGCTGCCGTCGAAGATCGTCAACGACGACGTCGACCGCCGGAACACCCAGCACTACGACTCGGGCATCTCGGTCGCCCCCAACGGCCGCCTCGACGTGGCCTGGTACGACTTCCGCAACAGCCCCACCCCCGAGACCGATATGCCGGGGGGCAACGGTGGAGGGGCCAACGACGTCTACTACGCCTACTCGGCCGACGGCGGGCGTACCTACTCGCGCAACATCCGGGTGACAGACCGGATCATCAACCGCGAGATCGGCGTGTGGTCGAACAACGTCCACAGCCACACCAACGTGGCCGTGGCCTCGTCGGAGAACGTCGCCTACATCGCCTGGCAGGACACCCGCAACGGCAACCCGACCTTCCAGGCCGAGGACATCTACTTCGCCACCGTGCGCTTCCCGGCGGTCGAGGGCGCGGCCGACGACGGCGGGGTGCCCACCTGGGTGCTGGTCGGGGCGGCCGCCGCCATGGGCATGGCCCTCACCATCCTGCTGGCCCTGGCCGCCAACCGCCGCCGGGCCTGACCCCACCGCCGGGCCCGACCCCCCGGGACGGGACCGTCAGGCCCCGTCCCGGGCGTCCCAGGTGGGGATGAGGCGGCGGGCGGCCCGGGCCTCGTCGACCCGGCCCACGGGGGTGGAACGGGGCGCAGCGCGGGCCGCGTCACCCGTCTCGGCCGCGATGGCCACCAAGGCGTCGGCCAGGGCCTCGAGGGTCTGGGGGCTCTCGGTCTCGGTGGGCTCGATCATTAGGGCCTCCTCCACGATCAGGGGGAAGTAGACGGTGGGGGCGTGAAAGCCCTCCTCCAGGAGGCGCTTGGCCACGTCGAGGGCGCGCAAGCCGTTGCGCCTACGCAGGGACGCGGCCGAGACCACCAGTTCGTGCATGCACGGGCGGTCGAAGGGGATGTCGTAGGTGCCCCGCAGTCGGTGGCGCAGCCAGTTGGCGTTGAGAACGGCGCCCTCGGCCACCCGGCGCAGGCCGTCACCCCCGTTGGCCAGGATGTAGGACCAGGCCCGGGCCAGGGCCAGGGCATTGCCGTGCCACGAGTGGACGCGGCCGATCGAGCGCTCGGGGGTGGCCCACTCGTAGGCTTGGCCGCCGCCCACCCGCACCGGCCGGGGCCCCGGCAGGTAGGGCGCCAGGCGCTCGGTGACGGCCACCGGCCCGGCTCCCGGGCCCCCGCCGCCGTGGGGCACGGCGAAGGTCTTGTGCAGGTTCAGGTGGACGATGTCGAACCCCATGGCCCCGGGCAGGGTCACGCCCAAGATGGCGTTGAAGTTGGCCCCGTCGTAGTAGAGCAGCCCCCCGACCTCGTGGACGGCGGCCGCCATCTCCACGATGTCCTGCTCGAACAGGCCCAGCGTGTTGGGATTGGTGAGCATTATCCCGGCCACGTCGTCGTCCAGGCGTTCCCGCAGGGCGGCCAGGTCGACCAGGCCCCGCTCGTCGGAGGGGACCTGGGTGACCTCGTAGCCCCCAAGGGTGACCGACGCCGGGTTGGTGCCGTGGGCCGAGTCGGGGATCAGGACCCGGCGCCGGGGCCGGGGGCCGGGGTGGTCGGCGTGCCAGGCCCTCATCAGCAACAGCCCGGTCAGCTCCCCGGCGGCCCCCGCCGGCGGCTGCAAGGTGGCCGAGTGCATGCCGGTCACGGCACACAGCGCCGCCTCGAGCTCGGCCAGCAGGCCCAGCCACCCCTGGACGAGCGGGGCCGGGGCCGAGGGGTGGACGTCGGTGAGGCCCGGCAAGGAGGCGGCGTCGTCGCACAGCTTGGGGTTGTACTTCATGGTGCACGAACCCAGCGGGTAGGCCCCCAGGTCGACCGAGAACTGGCGGTGGCTCAGCCGGGTGAAGTGGGCCACGACGTCGCGCTCGGACACCTCGGCCACTGGCGCGGGCTCGGCTCGCAGGTGGGCGGCGGGCACCAGCTCCTCGGGCGCCCACGCCGGCAGCCCGCTCTCACGGAAGCTGGCCGCCGAGCGCCCGGGCACGGACAGCTCGAAGATCGTCGGCTCCGCCTCGCGACCCATGAGCGGTGCGGACCCGGCCCGGCCTCCGGGGGCGGTCATCTGACGACCTTCTCGAAGGCGGCCACGTAGGCGTCGATCTCGGCCCGGGTGCGCCGCTCGGTGGCCGCCACCAGAAGGTCGTGGCCCAGTTCCCCGGGCAGGGCCACCCCGGCCAGGAAGCCCTCTTCAGCCATGCGCTCGATGAGGACCTCGGGCCGCAGCCGGGTGCGGACCGCGAACTCCCTCACCACCGGGGCGTCGGACGGGGCCTCCACCCCGTCGATGGCCAGGAGCGCCTCTCGGGTATAGCGGGTGGCCCGGGCGCAGCGCAGGGCCAACTCCCGTAGCCCGGCCGTACCCAGCCAGGCCAGCTGCACGACACACGCCACCGCGATCAGGGTCTGGTTGGTGCACACGTTCGACGACGCCTTCTCGCGGCGGATGTCCTGCTCGCGAGTACGCAGGGTCGTCACGTAGGCCCGCCGGCCCTCGGCGTCGACGGTCTCGCCCACGAGGCGGCCGGGCAGGCGGCGGACGTGCTCACGGCGGCACGCGAACAGCCCGAGGTAGGGCCCGCCGAACGACAGGGGCGTGCCGAAGGGCTGGCCCTCCCCCACCACCACGTCGGCCCCGTAGTCCGACGGCGGGCGCAGGAGGGCGGCCGCCACCGGGTCGACGGCCACCACCAGCAAGGCCCCCACCCGCCGGGCGGCCTCGGCCGCGGCCGCCAGGTCCTCGATGCAGCCGAGGTAGTTGGGGTACTGGACGACGACGGCGCCCACCCCCTGGCCCCCGCCCTCGTCCTGCGGCCAGGCGGTGACGCCCCCGGCCAGAGGCACGGTCACCAGCTCGTGGCCGGTGCCCGCCGCGAACGTCGCCATGACCTCCCGCCAGTTGGGGTGGACACCCCGGGACACCCACACCCGGTTGCGCCCGGTGGCGGCCACCGCCAGGTTGACGGCCTCCACGCACGCGCTGGCGCCGTCGTAGAGCGAGGCGTTGGCCACATCCATCCCCGTGAGCCGGCAGACCACCGTCTGGTACTCGAACAGGGCCTGGAGCACCCCCTGGGCGACCTCGGGCTGGTAGGGGGTGTAGGCCGTGACGAACTCGGAACGGAAGGCCACCCGCCGTACCACGGCCGGCACCTCGTGGTCGTAGGCCCCCCCGCCCGCGAAGCAGACCAGGCTGCTTCCCCGGCCCACGGGGCGGTTGGCGGCCGCCAGGGCCTCCATGCGGTCGCCCACGTCGGGTTCGGACAGGCCGTCGGGGAGGTCGAGCCCGCCGGCCAGGCGCAGGGCGCCGGGCACGGTGGCGAACAGCTCCTCGACCGAGGCCAGCCCCATGAAGGCCAGCATGCGGGCCACTTCGGTGTCGGTGTGAGGTACGTAGTGGCCCACGCGCCGTCACCTTAGGCGGCGCCGGGGCCCCGCCCGCCAACGCCGCCGCCCTCCGGCCGGCAGGCCCCCGGTCAGCCGCCCGCCGGGCGGGGACGGGGCCGGGAGCGGCCCACGAAGGGCAGGGGGGCGATCGTAGCCGGCAGGGACTGGCCCCGGGCGTCGATGGTCACCTGGTGGCCTTCGCGCGAGTGGGGCGAGAGCAGGGCCAGGGCGATCCCGTGGCCCAGGGTGGGCGAGAAGTTGCCGCTGGTCACGACCCCGATGGTCTCGTCGGTGCCGGCCATCACCGGGTAGCCGGACCGCGGGGGCTGGCGGCCGTCGACGGTCAGGCCCCGCAGCTCACGGTCGACCCCTCGGCGGCGTTCGGCCTCCAGCGGGGCGCGCCCCCGGAAGTCACCCTTGTGCCACGCCACGACCCAGCCGAGGCCGGCCTGCAGGGGAGTTATGCCCGGCCCCAGCTCGTGGCCGTGCAGGGGCAGGCCGGCCTCCAGGCGCAGCGTGTCCCGGGCCCCGAGGCCCGCGGGCAGCACCCCGGCGTCGAGCACGGCCTCCCACAACGACAGGGCGGCGGCCGCCGGGACGGCTACCTCCACCCCGTCCTCGCCGGTGTAGCCGGTGCCCGCCACCAGGCAGGTGCTCCCCTTCCAGCGGAACTTCTCGACCCCGAAGCGGGGGACGGTCCGAGCGGCCGGGACCACCCCACCCAGCCAGGCCCGGGCCTCGGGGCCCTGGACGGCGATCACCGCCCGGGCGGCCGTGATGTCCTCGCCGCCCACGGCCTCCAGGACCTGGTCGGTGTTGGACGCGTTGGGCATGACGTGCAGCTCGTCCTCGTCGACCCACCACACGATGATGTCGTCGACCACCGAAGCGTCCGCCGGGTCGAGCAGGTGGGTGTACTGCGCCCGCCCCGGCCCGATCTTGGCCAGGTCGTTGGTCAGGGTGCGCTGGAGACGCTCGAAGGCGTCCGGGCCCGACACCCGGACCGTCCCCAGGTGGCTCACGTCGAAGGCCACCGCCCCCGACCGGCACGTCCGGTGCTCCACCAGGGTCCCCGACGGGTAGGAGAGCGGCATCTCCCACCCCCCGAAGCCCACCATCTTGGCGCCCAGGTCACGGTGGGCGACATCGAGGGGCGAGTGCCGCAGCCCGGCCATCAGCCCTTCTCCGGGCCCGCCCCGCCCGAACGGGCGGCCTCGAGCACCGCCAAGACGTCGTCGTGGAGCAGACCGTTGGTCGAAAGCACGCTCCCGCCGTCGGGCCGGCGCCGGCCCCCGAGGTCGCTGAATCGGCCCCCGGCCTCCTCCACGATCACCTGCAACGGCGAGATGTCCCAGTGGGCGACCTCGGGCTCCAGGGCGACGTCGACCGCGCCCTCGGCCACCAGGACGTGGGACCAGAAGTCCCCGAAGCCCCGGCTGCGCCAGCAGCGGCGCTCCAGCTCGACGGCCGCCTGGCCTAGGCCGTGGACCTCGAAGCCGATGAAGCTGTCGTAGCTGAGCTGGGCGTCGGCCAGGTCGGCCACGGCCGAGACGGCCAGCCGGTGCCCGTCGGCCCACGCCCCGTGGCCCCGGGCCGCCCACCACCGGCGCCCCAGGGCGGGGGCCGACACGACGCCCACCTCGGGGACGCCGTCGCACTCCAGGGCGATGAGCGCGCCCCACACGGGGATGCCCCGCACGAAGTTCTTGGTGCCGTCGATCGGGTCGAGGACCCACCTTCGACGCGGGCCCCCGACCTCGGCCTGGCCCTGGCCGGGCGTGTGGCCCATCTCCTCGCCCAGCACGGCGTCGGCCGGCCGGGCGCGGGCCAGCAGGTCGCGCAGCGCGACCTCGGCGGCGCGGTCCGCGTCGGAGACGGGCGTCAGGTCGGGCTTGGTGGAGACGACCAGGTCGGTGGCCCGGAACCGGGGCACCGTGATGGCGTCTGCGAC
Organism: Actinomycetota bacterium; assembly: GCA_040754375.1. Lineage (NCBI taxonomy): Bacteria > Bacillati > Actinomycetota > Actinomycetota bacterium. The sequence continues at coordinate 12,528 of JBFMCT010000040.1, read as the reverse complement.
GTCGGCCAGCGCCAGCGCCAGCTCGAGATCTGGGGTGCTCAGGCCGGTTTCCTCCGGCCCCGGTGGGTAACCGACCGGTCGATGGGGCGGTCGGGGGCAGAACGGGGGCCAGGCCCGCTCTCGCCCGGGCCGGGACGCTCGGCCGGGCCGTCGGCCGTCGGACGGCCGTCGTCAGTGTCGATGTCGAAGCGCAGGGGCAGGGGCTCGACCGAACCCTCCCCGGCCGCCGCTTGGGACGGCTCCTCCAGCCCGAACTTGACCAGCAGGTTGAGGTAGTCGCGCTGGTAGAAGACCTTGATCCGCACGTCGGGGTAGAGCTCGCGCAGCCGGCGGGCCTTGCGGTTCTTCTTGGTCACCAGCTTCTGGTTGAGAGTGGTGATCTCGATGAACAGGTCGTAGGCCGGCAGGTAGAAGTCCGGGCTGAACGCCTGCTGGGGCTGGCCCTCCTTGTCCCAGGCCAACACGAAGGTGCGGGGCTCGTACTCCCAGGCGATGCCGTAGAAGTCGAGCAGCTTGGCGAACTGGCGCTCGGAGTTGTGGGCGAAGCGGACCGACTCGTGCGGGAGCGGTCCCGGGCTGGCCGTGGGCTTACGGTCAGGCGCGGGAGCCAGCAGGCGGGGCCTGCGGCCCCCCGGGCCGGGGGTGCCCGCAGGGACGAAGGGACCCGGGCCGTAGGGCTCCCCGCCGCGGGCTTCCGGCGTCGGCGCGGGCGGCAGGGCTCATCCCCCCCGTAAGGCCTGGGCTTGGGCCGGGTGCTCGGCCGCCCCGTTGGTCGCCGCCTCGACCACGGTGGCCGGCCGCAGCTCGGTGATGGCCGCGTCGAGCTGCTCGGTCACGCCGCCGAGGGCAACCACGCTGAACACGCCCTGGCCTCTGCGCATGAGGTCGACCAGCTCGCCGTCGCTGCGGACCAGCACCGAAGCCGGGCCGTTGAGCACCAGCCGGGCCGCCGACAGGTCACCGTCGAGGTTGGAGCGCAGGTACTCGATGGCCACTCGGGCGGACTGCAGCGAGACGCCCGCGTCGAGCAGGCTCTTGATGACCTTCAGCTCGACCAGGTCGCGGTACGAGTAGCGGCGCTGGGACCCGCTGCCCCGGGCATCGGCGATCGACGGCCGGATGAGGTCGGTGCGCGCCCAGTAGTCGAGCTGGCGGTAGGTGATGCCGACGATCTTGCAGACCTGAGGGCCCCGGTAACCCCCGGCCCCGGCCTCGTCCCTGTCGTGTGACTTCTGGGCCACCTTTGGCCTCCATCTGCGAAGCGGCTGACAGCCGCGTAGTTACGCCCGTGTCACAGGCTAGGCCGTAGCCGCCTCCCGGTCAACGAACCTCGCCGCCCACCGCCGGGGGCGCCACGTCCTCAGGAAGCGAAATCCTCGGGGTTGACACCTTCGAGGAACTCGCGGAAGCGCTCGACCTCGTCCTCGTGCTCCTCCTCGTCCTCGGCCACGGGCACGGCCGCCTCCTCGAGGACGCCCTCGTCGGCGAAGATGGGCGTGCCCAGGCGGACGGCCAGGGCGATGGCGTCCGACGGCCGGCTCGACACCTTGTAGCCCTTGCCGCCGTTGCTCATCTCGATCTCCGCGTAGAACGTGCGGTCGCGTAGCTCGGTGATGACCACCCGCTCGACGGCCACCCCCAGCGCACCCAGCAGGTCACGCATCAGGTCGTGGGTCATCGGCCGAGGTGTCGACACCCCTTGGAGCGCGAACGCGATAGCGGTGGCCTCGACGGGGCCGATGAAGATGGGGAGCACCCGGTGATCGCCGTCGGCCTCGCGCAGCAGGACGATCGGGTTGTTGGTGGGCATCTCCACCCGGACGCCTACCAGATGCATCTCGACCACAGCCCGACCCTACCTCGCGTAGAGCTCTTCGACGTACGCATCGGGGTCGGCCCGGAGCACCTTCAGCTCGCCCGCCACGACCCTGTCGAGGTTGCGGTAACGGCCCGCGAAGTCGAGCCCGTAACCCAGCACGAACTCGTCGCCTACCTCGAAACCCCGGAAGCGAACGGGGGTGGGGACGATCCGGCGGACGGCCTTGTCGAGCAGCACGCACGCCTCGACGGACCGCGGCTGGTGGCCCCGGAGCTGGCCCAGCAGGTAGGTGAGGGTGAGGCCGGTGTCGACGATGTCCTCGACGAGGACGACGTCGAGGCCGAGCACGTCGATGTCGAGGTCCTTGACGATCCGCGCCCGCCCCGTGTCGGGGGCGTAGGCCGAGATGGCCAGGAAGTCGATGACGGTGGGGACCGTCATCCGCCGCACCAGGTCGGACAGGAACAGGACGCTGCCCTTGAGCACGGCCACCATGACCACCCCGCCCGGGTAGGCGGCCGACATCTCCTGGGCCAGCCGTTGCACGCCGGCCGCCAGCTCACCCGCGGGGACGAGCGTGCGTACCCCCCTCCCGCCGCCACTGGCCGGCCGCGGGCGAGGGTCGTCGGCTACGGGCCCTCCAGGTACTGGCGCAGGGCCTGGCGCAGCATGGCGGCCCGCAGGCTGTGGCCCAGCCGGGACAGCTCGTTGAGCGTCTCGGTGGCCTGGCGGCGGGCCTGGGGGTTGCGCTGCTTGAGCATCGGCATCACGACCTGCTCGAAGAAGCCCGCCTCCCGCTCCCCGGCCACCTTGTACATGCGCAGGTGGCGGGCCTCGACCCCGTAGCGCATGAACCCGGCGGCCAGGTTGGCCACCAGCAGGGCCTCTTCGTCGTAGTAGCGGTTTGACCCGACCCGCCTGGGAGCCAGCAAGCCGTAGCGCTCGAGCTCGGCCAGCTCGTCCTCGGCCAGGCCGGTGGCCCCCGACAGCTCGCCCAGCGTCATGCTCGACCCCGTCCGGGCCACCGTCAACGGCAGCCCCTCGACCTCGGGCCCGGCTACGGGGGCCGGTGACGGGGCCCGGGCCGCGGGCGCGGCCGGCGGGGCCTGAGCCGGCGGGGCCTGAGCTGGCGGGGCGGCGGGCGGGGGGCCAGGGGGGGTTTGGGCCGGGGCGGCGGCCGGGGTTTCGGCGGGCGGGGGGCCGGCCACCGGGGCCGGGCTGGGCAACCCGACCGGGCCGCCGTTGGCCGCCACCTCCTGCCCCGGCCGGAGGGCCGGCGGACCGCCGGAGACGTGGGCATCGTTGGCCTCGGGCTCCTCGGGCGGGACGGGTGTCCCCGCCCGCAGGCGGCCCTTGATGACCTTCAGAGGCAGGAAGTTCTCCCGCTGCTGGCGCAGGATCCACCGCAGGCGCTCCACGTCGTTGTCGTAGAACTTGCGGTAGCCCGACGGGGTGCGCTCGGGGTCGAGCAGGCCCTGGCTCTCCAGGAACCTGATCTTGGAGATCGTGACCTCGGGGAACTCCTCTTTGAGCAGGGAGAGGACCTCGCCGATCGACAGGTACGCCCGGTCGTCGACGCTCATGCCGCAGGGCCCGGGATGGGGGGCGGGGTCAACCCTGTTCCTCCTGGTCGAGTGGTCCCGGGTCGGCCCCGGAGAAGAACACGAGCTTGAACTTGCCGATCTGGAGCTCGTCGCCCGAGCCGAGCCGGGCCTCCTCGATGCGCTCGCGGTTCAGGTAGGTGCCGTTTAGAGACCCGACGTCTTTGACCATGAAGCCGCCCTCGACGCGGACGATCTCGGCGTGGCGCCGCGACACGGTGATGTCGTCGAGGAAGATGTCGGAGTTGGGGTGGCGGCCCGCCCTGGTCACGTCGGCGTCGAGGACGAACTTGGAGCCGGCATTGGGGCCCCGCTTGACGATGACCATGGCCATCGTGGCCGACAGCTCGCCCAGCGTGACCGTGAGCTCCTCGTCGGCTACGTCGCCGACCCCCTCGGCCGGAGCGAACGTGACTGTGGTCTCGTCGTCGGGTGGCTCGAGGACGGCCCCGCACGAGGAGCAGAACGTGGCGCCGGCCGGGTTCCGGTGGCCGCACTGGTTGCAGTACACGGCCGCCCACGGTAGTGCCACCAGCGCCCGAAGTCTCTACCTCTAGTCCAGGTTTGTGGGGGACGGCCGGGGAAAGGCCTCAGTCGGCGGTGAGCGCCTGGTAGGCGGCAGAGTCGAGGAGGGCTTCGAGGGCACGGGGATCGTCCGGTTCGATCACGCAGATCCAGCCCTCGCCGTAAGGGTCGTCGTTGAGGCGGTTGGGCGAGTCGTTGAGCTCGAGGTTGACCTCGGTGACCGTGCCGGTCACCGGGGCGTAGAGGTCGGACACCGACTTGGTCGACTCCACCTCGCCGAGCTGCTCACCAGCGGCCACCTTGGCCCCGACCTCGGGGAGGTTCACGAACACGACGTCACCGAGGGCATCCTGGGCGTAGTCGGTGATCCCCACCCTGACCCGGCCCCCCTCCGGGAGGGCCCACTCGTGGTCCTGGCTGTAGCGCCTGTCTTCGGGAACGTTCATCGGCTGCGACGCTAGCCCGCCCGTCGCCGAGGGTGTCAGCGGAGCATCTGGCGTACGTGACGGGTCAGCTCCTGGGCCCGGCGGCGGGCGTCGGCGTCGCTCGTGCCCTCGGCCCACACATGGGTCAGGGGCTCGTCGGGGTCGGGGAGCACGAGAGCCCAGCCTTCGGCGTCCACCACCTTGACGCCGTCCACCAGGACCAGGTCACGGTCCTTGAACTGCTCCACCAGCAGGCGCATGACCACGCCCTTCTCCTCCCAGGGGGTGACCACCGTCTCGTGGGTGAGGTGGGCCCGGGGCTGGCCCGCGACCACCCGCGAGAGCCGGGTACCGGCCCTGGCCATCAGCTCCAGGATGCGGGCCAAGGCGGCCGTAGCGTCGTAGGCGGGCAGGAAGTCGGGGAAGATGTAGCCCCCGTCGGTGCTGGCCGCGAACGTCACCCCGCCCGTCGCGGCCGTGTCCATCAGGTGGGCAGCCGACAGCTTCGTCCACACGATCTCGGCCCCGTGGGCCGCGGCCGCCCGCTCCACGGCCCGGCTGGCGGTCACGGGTACGGCGATGCGGGCCCCCTCGTGGACGCTGGCCACCAGCGTGACCATGGCCGTGAGAGCCTGCTCGTGGGTGAGGACGTGGCCCTCGTCGTCGACGAACACGACATGCTCGCCATCGGGGTCGATCACCGCCCCCAGGCTGGCGTTCGAGGCCCTCACGAGCTGGGCCACCCGGGCCGCGTGGGAGGCCGGGTCGAAGGCGGCCGCCCCCGCCGTCGAGGCGTAAGGGTTGACCGACAGCACGTCGGCCCCCAGCTTGGCCAGCACGCTGGGCATGAGCACCGAAGTCGAGCCGTAGGCGTAGTCGAGCACGATCCGGTAGGAGGCGGCCCGCACGGCGTCCACGTCGATGCCTCGCACCAGGGCAGCCGTGTAGTACTCCATGGCCCGGGGCGCGAACCCGATGTCGCCGATCTCGGCCGCGAACGCCCGCCTGAAGTCCCCTCGGTAGTAGGACCGCTCCACCTTGCGCTGGGCCGCCTCGTCGAGGTCCGTCCCGTCGGCGTCGAAGAAGCGGATGGCGACCGACTGGGGGTCCCCGGGCACGAGGCGCACCGTGATCCCGCCGCGGGCCCGCTCCGAGCGCATCTGGAACCGGGTGACGGGGACGGGGGCCATCTCCAGGTCGTCCACGTTGACCCCGGCGGCGTTGAGCCCGGCGTGGACCGCCCGCTTGAGGGCGCGGGCCGCCCGGCTGGAGTCACGCGAGGTCGTCACCGTCACGCCCTTGCCCATCGTCGTGCCGAAGGCCATGGCCACCCGGCAGGCCAGCTCGGGCGTGACGTCGACGTTGGCCAGCCCACTGACGCCGAGGCGGCCGAACAGGCTGCGCGAGCCGCGCGACTCCCAGACGATCGAGGAGTTGATGATCGCCCCCGACTCGACCGTCTTGAACGGGTAGATCTTCACGCCGGGGTTGACCACCGCGTGGTCGCCCACGAAGCAGTCGTCGCCCAGCACCACCCCTTCTTCGCAGCGGGCGTAGGCCCGCATGTCGCAGTTGCGGCCCACGACCGTGCCCCGGAGGCGGACGGCGGCGCTCAGGTAGGCGTTGTCGTGGACGACCGAACGCTCCAGATCGGCATCCTGGCGGACCATCACGTTGGCACCCAGGACCGTGTAGTTGCCTAGGCGGGCACCGGCCTCCACCCGGCAGAAGTCTCCGATGATGACGGGGCCCTCTACCCGGGCGGCCGGGTCGACCTCGGCCCCCTCCCCCAGCCACACCCCCTCGGACACCCGGAACCCCGGTATCTCGACCTCGACCTTGCCTCGCAGGACGTCCCGGTGGGCCCGCAGGTAAGCCTCCAGGGTCCCCACGTCCTCCCAGTAGCCCTCGGCCACATGGCCGATCACCGGCTTGCCGCCCGCCAAGAGCTCCGGGAACACGTGCTCGCTGAAGTCCACGGCCCGCCCCTCGGGGATGTGCTCGAAGATCTCCGGCTCGAGCACGTAGATGCCGGTGTTCACCGTGTCGCTGAACACCTGGCCCCACGTGGGCTTCTCCAGGAACCGCTCGATGGTGCCGTCCTCGCGGGCGATGACGATCCCGAAGTCGAGGGGGTTCTCCATCGATTTGAGGGCCAGCGTGGCCATGGCCCCCCTCCGGCGATGGACGTCGACCACCTCGCTCAGGTCGATGTCGGTCAGGACGTCGCCCGATATGACCATGAACGTCTCGCCCAGCTGGGCCATGGCGTTGCGGACCGACCCGGCGGTGCCCAGCGGGCTCTCCTCTGTGGCGTAGACCATGCGCACGCCGAACTCCGAACCGTCGCCGAAGTAGGTGCGGATGGCCTGGGGTAGGAAGGCGAGGGTGACCACCACCTCGTCGAACCCATGGCGCCGGAGCAGGTTGACGACGTGCTCCATCATCGGCCGGTTGGCCAACGGCATGAGCGGCTTGGGCTGGTTCGACGTGAGCGGCCGCAGCCGGGTGCCCTCACCCCCGGCCATGATCACCGCTTTCACCGCTTCGACCCTACCCCGCCCCGGCCAGGGCCCATCACGTCCGAGCGGCTCGGCCCTCGGCCAGGGCGGCTCGGGCCGACGGCACGTAGCGGGCGGCCGCGTAGTAGCTGAAGCCCAGGCCCACCAGGGCACACGCCCAGCCGACCGCCCGGGCGGCGTCGGCCGCCGCGAACGCCGGGTCGTTGCCGGCCAGGAAGAAGGGGAAGGCGGCCATCAGGGCGAACGTGCCCACCTTGCCGGCCCGGGTGACGTCGATCCGCCGGGCCCCCATGGCGGCCAGGGCGACGACCGCGGCCGAGACCAGCGCCTCGCGCACCAGGACGGGCCACGCCACCAGGGCGGGCACCGAGCCGTCGACCAGCAGGCAGACCACGGCCGTGCCCAGGAGCAGCCGGTCGGCCACCGGGTCGAGCACCTTGCCGAGGTCCGAGACCTGGTTGAAGCGCCGGGCGATGTAACCGTCCACCCAGTCGGTCGCCCCCAGGCCCCCCAGGAGCAGAGCGGCCCCGACCCGGTTCTCCCGGCCGAGCAGCAGCCACACGAAGACGGGGATCAGGCACAGCCGTACCAGCGAGATCAGGTTGGGGACGGTCAGGACGCGGCTCGCGCCGTCCTGGTCGCCCCCCTCCCCCCCCTCCTCCGGCACGCCGGGAGTCTACGGCGGCCCGGCCCCGGCAGCCCTGACGGCCTCCCACACCTGGCGGACGTTCTCGAAGCGGTCGTCGGCGAGGGCCTCCAGCGATCGGACCACCCACTGCGGGGCGTGGTTCTCGCGAGCGCTCTCGACCACCTCGCCCGTCCTGGCCGGGAAGACCGAGGGCGCCAGGTAGCGGGCCAGGTCGGCCCGGAGCTCAACCTCCTGGTCGGCGTCGGGGCCCCGCACACGGGAGTCGGGAGTGGGGTCCCCGTCGGCGGGGCCCTCCTGTTCCCGCCGCTCGTCGGCGCGGGCCTCGACGGGCGCGCCGCGGACGATCGACCGCGTCACGTGCTTGAGCTCTTCGTCGAGGCGGGGGCCGTGCTTGTCGCTGCCGCGTTCCATGTGCGGTTGCTACCCGCCATGGCCCTCGCGACAACCGGCCGCCGGAATCCCCGGTCGGGGCCGGGCGTTGAAAATAGGCGGAAGCCTGAAGGGAAGGCGGTACTCCGGTGGTCGACATGGCTGTCAAGGCGGCGGGCCTGCCCTCCGGCGGCGGGGAGGAACACCTCGTGCGCGTGTACCTCGACGAGATCGGCCGCGTACCCCTGCTGACCAGGGATGAGGAGAAGCACCTGGGCCAAGCCGTCCAGCGGGGACTGCAGGCGGCCCGGGCGCTGGAGCAGGTAGGCGACGGCCTCGACGGGGCCGCCCGGCGCCGGCTCGAGGAGGCGGCCGCCGTGGGGCAACGGTCTGCCCGACGGTTCGTGGAGGCCAACCTCCGCCTCGTGGTGTCGGTGGCCAAGAAGTACTCCGGGGCATCGAGCCTGTCGCTTCTCGACCTCGTCCAGGAGGGGAACCTGGGCCTCATGCACGCGGTCGAGCGGTTCGACCCTGGGCGCGGTTTCCGGTTCTCCACCTACGCCACCTGGTGGGTCCGCCAGGCCATCACCCGGGCCATCGCCAACTGCGGCCGCACGATCCGCCTCCCCGTGAGGACCGGTGCGCTCCTCAGCCGTGCCCGGAAGGCCCAGGCCACCATCGAGGCCGAGGCCGGCCGGGCGCCCACCCGCGAGGAGTTGGCCGACGAACTGGGTGTGACCCCGGGCGCCGTCGACGACCTGCTGTGCGTCCCCGCGGCGGTGGCTTCCATCTTCGATCGGGTCGGTGGTCACGAGGAGGGCTCGGAGCTGGCCGACATGCTGGCCGACCCCCAGCCGTCACCCTTCGACCGCTTGTCCGAGGACATGCTGCCCGTCCAGGTCCGCGACCTGCTGGCCACCCTCAACGAGCGGGAGAGGCGGGTGGTGATGCTCCGCTACGGGCTCGACCGGGGGCGGCCGCGTACCCTCGAGGAGGTCGGCCAGGTGTTCCGCCTCAGCCGGGAACAGGTCCGCCAGATCGAGCGGCGGGCACTGGCCAAGCTGCGCAGCCGCTCGACGGCCGCCGAGGCCCGCGACCTGCTGGCCGGCTGAGCGGCCCGGTCAGATCTCGGCCTCCGGCCAGGCCGCCTGGAGGTCGGTGACGAGCTGGTGGACGACGGCCGCGGGGGCGGGACCGGCCCCTTCGGCCAGGTCCAGGGCCAGCCTCCCCAGTTCGGTCCATGTGACCACCCCGGTGGCGGCCAGCAGGTCCGATGCCGGGCGCCCGTCGAGCAGAGCCACCCCGGTCGCCGCCCCCACCAGGGCCTCGGACCGTTGCGCCCCCGGCGGTACGACCAGGACCAGCCCCGCCTGGCGGGCACCCTTGAGCGACCGGTCCAAGGCTCCGACCGCTGCGGCCGTCACCTGCTCGATCGGAGGGGCGGCCTTGAGCGTGGCCGCGGCCACGACCACCGCTTCGGGCCCGTCGAGCACGACATCGCTCACGTCGGGCCCGGCCAACTCAGCCCCCCACGGGTCGACCGCGGCCGCCGACCACTCCAGAGCCGACAGTGGGTTGCCGGGCCCGCAGGCCACCTCGAGCAACGCCGGCACCCACGTATCGGGCTCCCACAGGGCCAGGGCCCGGAAGGCGTTCCAGGCCATCCGGTCGGGGCGCGCCCGGTCCGCCAACCGGGCCCGCTCCCGGGGCCCGAGGGCGGGGTCGGCGGCGTCCACGGTCCACGGGTCGGTGTTGCCGTTCATGGCCGATGTCGTACCCGGCGGACCGGCCTGAGGAACCGTGACGTAACCTGCGGCCATGACCGATGCGTCCGACGCCGACCGTCTCGAGCAGTCGCTCCCCATCGAAGAGGAGGACGAGGTCGAGCTCGCCCGCCTGGCCGACCTCGAGCCCGAGGTGCCCGAGGCCGACGCCGTCGAGCAGGCGCTGCCGGCTGATGTCAACCCCGACGAGGACCGCCGCTGAGCCCCGACCCCGCCTGACGCGGCTACGGGGCCCCGTTCCCGTCGCGGTCGCCGCCGGCTGACCGGGCCTCCGCCTTCTTGCGGGCCGTCGCTTTGGCGGAGGGCTTGCGGGTGGCTGCTGCCTTGGCCGGTCGGGCACCGTCAGCCACGACCGGTTCGCGGTGGTCGTGGGTGTGGGCCTCGCCCTCGTGCTCGCGGTCGAAGTCCTCGTGGGGGTAATGGCGGTGACGCACGGCGGCATGGTCGTGCTCGTGCTCGTGGTAGGAGCTGAGGTGCTCGAAGCCGCCTGTCATGTCCCGGTAGTTGTGCGTGACGTGGTAATGCCCGTGGTCGTGCACCACAGCCTCGTGGTCGTGCTCGTCCCACTGCTGACCTGCGTGGTCCATCCCGCCTCCTCGTAGTCGTGTCCGCGTGCCTACCCGTGCTCCACCATCATCATTCAAGCCACGCCGGTCCGCCGGTAGCCTGGGTGACGTGAACAACGAGGGTGGCGGCCGGCGGGAGATCGTCGGGATTGCGGGCGCCCTGGCACTGGTCATCGTCCTGGTGGCTTTCGTGCTCGACAACAGCCACCGAGTCACGGTGGGCTTCGTCGTCACCGAGCGCCGGGTGGCGCTCATCTGGGTCCTGCTGGTCACCGCCCTGCTGGGCGCGGCCGCCGACCGCATGCTCCGGCTCGTCTGGCGACGCCGCAACCGCTGACTCCCTAACCGGCGGGCTCGGCCACCTTGTCGAGGTCCTCGGCCAGGTGGCAGGCGGACCGCACGGGGCCTACCTGACGGAGGACGGGGTCCTCGGTCTGGCACATGTCGGCCGAGCACGGGCAGCGGGGATGGAAAGCACAGCCCGACGGGGCCTTGAGCAGCGACGGCGGAGCGCCTTCGATGGGCGTGAGCGACGCCTTGCGCCCGGCCGTGAGCTTGGGCAGCGAGGCCAGCAGGCCCCGTGTGTAGGGGTGGCGGGGGTGGCGGTACACCTCCCCGACGGCCCCCCGCTCCACCACCCGGCCGGCGTAGAGCACGGCCATCTCCTGGGCCAGGCCGGCCACCACCCCGAGGTCGTGGGTGATGAGGATGATGCCGATCCCCTTGTCGCGCTGGAGGTCGCGCAGCAGGTCGAGGATCTGGGCCTGGATGGTCACGTCGAGAGCGGTGGTGGGCTCGTCGGCGATGAGCAGGTCGGGGTCGTTGGCCATGGCCATGGCGATCATGGCCCGCTGGCACATCCCGCCCGAGAACTGGTGGGGGTAGTCGGCGGCCCGCCGGTCTGGCTCGGGGATGCCCACCCGGCCCAGGAGCTCGACGGCCCGGGCCAGAGCAGCTTTCTTGCCCATCTCGGGGTGGTGCACCCGTACGGCCTCGGCCACCTGGCTCCCGATGGTGAACACCGGGTTCAGCGAGGTGACCGGGTCCTGGAAGATCATGGCCATCTTCGAGCCGCGGAGCTTGCGCATCTCCTTGGCCGGCATCCCCAGCAGTTCCTTGCCTCTGAACTTGACCGATCCCGTGACGGTGGCGTTGCGGGGCAGCAGGCCCATGGCCGCCAGCATGGTGACCGTCTTGCCGCACCCCGATTCCCCCACGACGCCCATGACCGTGCCCTCGGGGACGGCCAGGTCGACGCCCCGCACGGCATGGACCGTCCCGGCCTCGGTCCGGAACGTGACATTGAGGCCGGAGACCTCCAGTACCGGTGTCGTGCTCAAAGTCCCACCAGCCTAAGCCGTCCACCCGTGCATGTTCACAGTAGATGTGTTTCGCATATAGAGGTCATAGACACTATGCGGTGACGGTCAATGACTACTACCCTTCTGGCGCCGTGCCCCGGGAGCCCGGGGGCGAAGCTCAACAAGTGGGGGTAAGAGATAGTGCGCCGGAAGTTTTTCGCGCTCGCCATCGTGCTGGGCATGCTGGCCGCCGCCTGCGGCGGCAGCGACGGAGGCGGTAGCAGCCAACCGACACCGGCGGCAACAGAGCCTGACCTCAACGCCACCATCCGGGTAGGCGCCAACGAAGACCAGTGGACCGTCAACGGCACCGACGCCAAGGCGACCCACTTCATGTACGTCACCAACCAGAACGTCTACGAGCCTCTCGTCTACCTGGGGTCGGACTACCAGCTCAGGCCCGGCCTGGCCACCGAGTGGTCTATACAGCCTGACGGGCTGACGTGGCGGTTCAAGCTGCGCCAGAACGTACGGTTCCACGACGGCACGCCCTTCACGGCTGACGACGTGGTGTGGACGTGGGGGCCGCGCATGGCCGAGGGCCGCATCTTGGCTACGGCGGCCAACACGCTCCACCCCATCGGGCAGACGACGCCCACCCCGGGGGCGGTCACCAAGGTCGACGACTTCACGGTCGATTTCCGGCCCCTGGCCCCCAACCTGCGCCTTCCCGAGCAGATCGCCCACCCCGAGGGCGCCATCGTGAAGAACAACACCCACAATGACACCCCCCCCTTCGCCGGGACCGGGCCCTACAAGTACGTGAGCTACGTCGAGAAGCCAGGACTCCTGACATAGTGCGCTGAAAGCCCTGGTGGCGAGGGCCCCATCCATCATCTGAGGCCGCCGAGCGACGATAATAGATGATGTCGAGTGCTGCGGTCCTGGTGGGTGCTGGACTGGCGAG
>JBFMCT010000039.1 GCA_040754375.1 Actinomycetota bacterium | reverse complement strand
AGGCCATGCTCGGCGCTGGCGCGCCGGGTTTACTCGGGGGCTGCGCCCCCGGCGCACGGCTGGGCCGTGCTCCCCCATCACGCCCGGCTCGCTGGCGCTCGCACGGTCGGGCGGCGCTGGCGCGCCGGGTTTACTCGGGGGCTGCGCCCCCGAGAGCTGGGGCGCGCCTACCCTCCGGCCTGGTGGCGACTGTCTTGCCCGTCTACCTGGTCCACTGGGACGCACCTGAGTGGTGCGGGTCGGCGGCCCGGTCGTTGCTGGCCAGCGAGGGGGTCGAGGTGCGCCTCACGGTGATCGACAACGGCCAGCACCGGCCCGAGCCCCTGGCCTCCTTCCTGCCCGCGGGCACCCCGGTGGTGGCCTGCGGGGGGAACCGGGGCTACACCGGGGGGGCCAACGCCGCCCTCGACCACTGGGCGGCGCACCATCCCACCAGCGCGCTGGCTGTCATCGGCAGCCACGACCTCCACGTGGGGCCGTCCACCCTGGCCGACCTGGTGGCGGCCATGGAGGCCCACCCGAGGTGCGGCGTCATGGGGCCCGGGCTGGTGGCCCCCAAGGCTTCGTCGGGGGGCGTGGCCGTGGGCGACCGGTGGCTCCAGGTCCCCCTGGAGGGGGCGCCCACACTGGCCGTGCGCGACTGGGCCAACGGAACGTGCCTGCTGCTGCGCCGGGCGTGCGTGGACGAGGTCGGGCGCTTCGACGAGCGCCTGGGCTCCTACCTGGAGGACGTCGACTTCAGCCTGCGGGCCCGCGACCAGGGGTGGCAGGTGCTGGTGCTCACCTCGGCCCCCGCCTGGGGGCTGGGTTCGGTCAGCGAACGGGCCTCGACCGACAAGGGGGTCAACACCGTGCTGCTGGCGGCCAAGCGGCGGGGGCTGCGGGGGGCCGGGGTATGGACCACCCGGCTGGTTGGGCGCTCGGTCCTCGACGGCGTGGGGGCGGTGGCCCCGTGGCGGCCGGCCCAGGCCCGCGCCCGCTCGGCCGCCCGGGCCCGGGACCAGGCCCGGGTGCTGGCCCGCCTGGCCCGGGACCGGCGCCGGCTGGCCGCCATGGCCGGCGGGGGGCCATCGGGGACCGGCCCCGGCCCGCTCCGGTAGCCTCGGGCCGGATGTCCGACCCGCATAGATCCTTCCCCCACGGCACCGGCCCCCAATGAGCGTCAACCGCACCAGGGTGGGCGAGGTCGACTGCGGCGCCCCCGAGCTGTTCCTGATCGCCGGTCCGTGCGTGATCGAGGACGAGCCCCTGATGATGCGTACGGCCGAGGCCCTCCAGGGCATCGCCGGCCGCCTGGGCGTGCCCCTCATCTTCAAGTCGTCGTTCATGAAGGACAACCGCAGCTCGGTGGAGTTCTACTCCGGCCCGGGCCTCGACGAGGGCCTGGCCGTGCTCGGCAAGGTCAAGAGCGAGCTCGGCCTGGCCCTGCTGACCGACGTCCACTACCCCGAGCAGGTAGGGCCGGTGGCCGAGGTGGTCGACGTGGTGCAGATCCCCGCCTTCTTGGCCATGCAGACCTCGCTGGTGACGGCCGCGGCCCGCACCGGGCGGGCGGTCAACCTCAAGCACGCCCAGTTCCTGGCCCCCGAGAACATGTCGATGCCGGTCCGCAAGATCGAGGCGGCTGGCAGCCGGGAGATCCTGGTCACCGAGCGGGGTTACACGTTCGGCTACAACGACCTGGTCGTCGACCCCCGCAGCTTCCACCTGCTGGGCGAGCTGGGCTACCCGGTCATCTTCGACCTGACCCACAGCATCCGCCGCTACGGCATCCCCAGCCGCGACCCGGCGGGCGGCGCCCGCCAGTTCCTGCCCGTGCTGGCCCGGGCCGCAGTGGCGGCCGGGGTCGACGGGCTGTTCATGGAGGTGCACCCCGAGCCCGCCTCGGCCCTGTGCGACGCCGCCAGCCAGTTCCCCCTCGACGAGCTCGAGGAGTTCCTCAAGCCGCTGCTCGAGCTGCACGCAGTCGTGTCCCGCACGAGGAGGTAAACGCCATCGACCTCTACCTCGACTCCGTCGACTTCAACGAGATCGAGCAGGCCTTCGAGCTGGGCGTGGTCAAGGGCCTGACCACCACGCCCACGTTCATGCGCCGCCACGGCATCACCGACATCGACGGTGCCATCGTCACGCTCTCCAAGCTGGTGCCCGAGCTACAAGTCGAGGCCCTGGGCAACACCCACACCGAGATCGTCGCCGAGGCCCACCGCATCCTCGACCTGCCGCTGGGCTCCGAGCCGGTCTTCAAGGTGCCGATCTCCAACCAGGGGGTGCGGGCCTGCCACGACCTCACGGCCGAGGGCCACCGGGTCAACCTCCACCTCGTCTACACGCTCAACCAGGCCTACATGGCCATGGCTGCGGGCGCCGCCTTCGTGTGCCCTCTGGCCGGTCGCCTCCAGGACCAGGGCCACGACGCCATCGGCCTGTTCGACCAGTGCGTGAAGATGGCCCGCGACCACGGCTACGGGGCCAAGGTCATGTTCTCGTCGGTGCGCCACGCCGAGCACGTGCGCCAGGCCATCCTGGTCGGGGCCCACGTGTGCACGGCGCCCTGGAGCGTTATCAAGGCCCTGTGCGACAACGAGCTGACGGCCCGGGGCACAGCCCAGTTCCTGGAGCACTCCCGGCTGGTGATGACCAAGGTGCGCGAGGTGATCCGCGAGGCCAACCCGGTGTGCACGTCCGACGACACGGTCATGGACGCCCTCGTCAAGATGACCGAGTCCCGCCTGGGGGCGGTGGCCATCGTCGACGGTGCCCGCCACCTGGTGGGCGTGCTCACCGACGGCGACGTCCGCCGGCGCCTGCAGGAGTTCGGCCAGCAGACGCTGTCCAGCCCCATCGGGGCCATCGGGACGACCTCGCCCCTGTCGGTGAACGCGGCCGCCCCCCTGGTGGAAGCCGTCGAGCTGTTCCACGAGCACGACGTGGACAACGTGGTCGTGGTCGAGGACAACGTGGTGGTGGGCATCCTCGACATCCAGGACCTGATCAAGCTCGGCCTGCTGGGCTGACGCCCGCCGTCGCCCGTGCCCTCCGACGACCTGGCCGCCGTGGCCGCCCTGTTCGAGGCGGCCGGGGGCACGTGGGTCACTCCCCCGGCGGTCGTGGCCGAACGGCTGGCTGCGTGCCGGGCCCTGGTGCTCGACTGGGACGGGGTGTTCAACACCGGGGCCAAGGCGGCCGGGAGCCCCAGCGGGTTCAGCGAGCCCGACTCGATGGGCCTCAACCTGGCCCGCTACGGGCTGTGGCGGGCCCACGGGCGCCTGCCGGTCACCGTCGTGCTCAGCGGGGAGGACAACCCCACGGCCACCGCCTTTGCCACCAGGGAGAACTTCGACGCCGTCTACCTGGGGATGACCGACAAGCGCGAGCCCCTGCGCCACCTGTGCCAGGCCCACGGGATCGCTCCCGGGCAGGTGGCCGTGGTCTTCGACGACGCCAACGACCTGGCCCTGGCCGCCGAGTGCGGCCTGCGCTTTCTGGTGTCCCGGGCGGCGTCCCCCCTGCTGGGCCGCTACGCCGCCACGCACGGCCTGTGCGACTACGCCACGGCCAACGGGGGTGGCTCCCACGCCGTGCGGGAGGTGGCCGAGGTGGTCCTGGGCTGCCTGGGCCAGCACGAGGCCGTGTTCGCCTCCCGGGCCGCCTTCGACGCCGACTACCAGGCCTACCTGGCCGCCCGCCGCCTGACCGCCATCGCCCACCACACCGGTCCCATGTCGCTAGGGTCTGCGCCTCGATGACCGGGGAGACGAACGTCGTCGTGCACGTGGGCCTGCCCAAGACCGGGTCGACGGCCCTCCAGGAGGACTTCTTCAGCCGCATCCCCGACTGCACCTTCTTGACCCACGGGGGCCTCAAGCGGGGCGGCGTCTTCAACGCCCTCGCCCACGACATGATCGTGGCCGACGACGGCGACTACCCCAGGGCCACGGCCCGGGCCTACTTCGCGGAGGTCGCCCCCCGCCGACCGCTCCTGCTGGTGTCCCACGAATCGTTGAGCGGGGCCTACCTCAAGGGGTCGCCCGGCCGCGAGCGGAGCTTCGACAGGCTCCAGGACGCCCTGCCCCAGGCCCGGGTGCTGCTGTTCGTCCGCAACCAGGCCACGATGGTCCCCTCGCTCTACAGCGAGCACCTGCGCCGGGGCGGTTACAGCTCGTTCGCCGACTACTGCCGGGGCACGGCCCCCGAGTACGCCTTCGACCCCGACCGGCTCCACTACGACGAGTTGCTCGACGCCTGCCGCTCCCGCTTCGGGGCCGACCGGGTGCTCGTGCTGGCTCACGAGCAGCTCGTCCACGAACGCGAGGCCACGCTGGCGTCCATCTTGGAGTTCCTGCGCCCCGGCCTCTCGCAGGCGGGCCTCGCCAGCAGCCTCGGGCGCCGCAACCGGTCGCTGTCGAGCCGGGGGCGCACGGTCGTGCGCCACACCAACCGCCTGTTCGTGCGCTCGAGCGTGAACCCCCGCCCGGCCGTGGCCCCGGTACCCGGCGGCCGCAAGCTGGTGCAGGCCTTCTCCGAGGTGGTCGACCCCCTGCTGGCCAAGGCCCCGGGGGGAGTCAACGGCGCCGCCCAGGAGCCGGCCCTGACCGAGCTCCTGGTCCGCTACGAGGCCAGCAACGCCCGCTTCGAGGCCGAGAGCGGGCTGCCTATCGGGACGTGGGGCTACCCCCTCCCCCGCAGGTGACGGGCCCGCGCCGGCGGTGGTGATCGGCCAGAGGTTCGCGTGGGCCCACTTCCCCAAGACGGGAGGCGACACCACCTATCACTTGTTCGCCGTGGTCAAGGGCCTGGTGGTGCAGGCCGACGAGCCCCGTTCGCCGGCCAAGCACGCCCGGTTCCCCGAGCGGGCCGAGGACGTCAGGGGCAAGCTGTTGGTGATGAACACCCGGCGCCTGCCCGCCTGGTGCCTGAGCTACGCCCATCACCGCATCCGGGACACGGGCGGGCGGGGGCCGGTCGACCCCCGGGCGGTGGCCGCCATCGTGGACGAGATCCGTCCCGACGGAAAGCTTCGAGGGTTCACGGGTGACGGCCTGTTCCCCGTCGACCGGTGGCTGCGCACCGAGCACCTGGTGGACGACTTCCTCGACTTCGCGGCCTCGGTCGGCAACGTCAGCGGGCGGGCGCGCCGCAGGGCGATCGCCATCGCGCCGGCCAACACCAACCGCTACGAGCGGTCCTGGGAACGCTGGTTCACCCCCGCCCAGCTCGGCGAGCTGTACGAGCGCAACCCCCTGTGGGCCGCCGTCGAGCGGGCCGTCTACGGGGACCTGGTCACCCTCTGACCACCGTCATGGCGTGCGGGCGATGACCGAACCGCCGGCGCATAGCTCCCAGTGGGCGTCGACGAAGACCAGGCCGGCCCGGCCTGCGGGGGGGACCATGAACCCCGACCCGTAGACGTCGGCCACCGTCACCTCGATCTCCGCGGCCCGTTCCACCCGGTCGACGACCTGCAACGAGCCCTTGCCACCCTCGTAGACGATCACCTCGACGAAGTAGCGGCCCGGCACCAGGGGCAGTTCCGGCACGCTCACCTTCACCGTGTCGGGGCCGGCCGGGCCGGCCAGGGGCAGGGCCTTCATGCGGCTGTCGACCTTGAAGATGGTCACCCCCGCGTCGCTGACGAGCCGGACCGACACGACGTGGCGAGGCAGCGACACCCCCTGCACGCTGAGGCCGATGGTGAGCCCCTCGCCCATGCGCACGCTGGCCGTGGGTGCGCCCTCGGAGGTCTGCAGCTCGATCCGGCGCAGGACGGGCGCGACCGCGCCGCCCGGGCGGGGCACGCTCTCGAGGTCGAAGCTGCCCACCCCGTCGGCCATCGCCCGGGCGGCCCCGGCCAGGTAGGTCTCGATGGTGGCCCGGGTGTCGCCGTCGGCCACGACCCGGCCTTTGTCGAGGTAGATGCAGCGCGGGCAGAAGGCCTCGATGGCGGCCATGTTGTGGCTCACGAACAGGACGGTGCGCCCCTCCTCGCGCGCCACCTGGTCCATCTTGCCCAGGCACCGCCTCTGGAACTCGGCGTCGCCCACGGCCAGGACCTCGTCGACGATGAGGATCTCGGGGTTGAGGTGGGCGGCCACCGCGAAGGCCAGCCGCACGTACATACCGCTGCTGTAGCGCTTCACGGGCGTGTCGATGAACCGGCTGACCTCGGCGAACTCGACGATCGAGTCGAAGTGGCCCAGGATCTCGCGCTTTTTCATGCCCAGGATGGAGCCGTTGAGGAAGATGTTCTCCCGGCCCGTCAGCTCGCGGTGGAAGCCGGTGCCCACCTCGAGCAGGCTGCCGACCCGGCCGTGGAGCTCGACGCGCCCCGAGGTCGGTTTGGTGATGCGGCTGAGCACCTTGAGCAGGGTGCTCTTGCCCGCGCCGTTGCGCCCGATCACCCCCACGGCCTCGCCCTTGCCGATCTCCAGCGTGATCCCGGCCAGGGCCTCGAAGCGCTCCCGGTCGGCCCGGGCAAGAGGCCGCCGGGC
The DNA here is from genome assembly GCA_040754375.1 of Actinomycetota bacterium. Lineage (NCBI taxonomy): Bacteria > Bacillati > Actinomycetota > Actinomycetota bacterium. The sequence goes on along the minus strand of JBFMCT010000039.1, from coordinate 23,487 downwards.
CCGGCGCACGATGGCGTCGCTCAGCTTCGAGGGCTCGTTGCGACGGTGGGTGATCGTGTACGCCTTGCGCAGGTCGCGCACGACGATGGCCGTGGCCGCCTCAGATGACATCGGCGAACTTGCCCTCCATGCGTTCGAGCACGATGGCCCCGGCCACGAAGGCCACCACGGCCACGACGGCCGAGTAGGCCAGGAACGTCCCGTCGGGGGCCGACGTGCCCACCATCGACCACCGGAAGGCGTCGAGCAGCGAGGCCATGGGGTTGAGGTAGTAGAGGGTCTGGTAGCGCTCGGGCACGGCCGTGGCCGAGTAGGCCACCGGGCTGGCGTAGAGGAAGAACTGCATCATCACGGGCACGATCTGGGGCACGTCGCGGTACCGCACCGAGATGGAGGCCAGCACCGTGCCCGCCCCCTCGGCCAGCATGAGAGCCAGCAGCAGCCAAACCGGGAAGAGGGCGAGCGGGAGCCCGGGGTTGATGCCGTTGGTCACCAGCAGGACCACCATGACCGACAGGGCCACGACGAAGTCGAGCAGCACGACCAGCACCGAGGAGTACGGCAGCACCAGCCGGGGGAAGAAGATCTTGGCCACCAGACTGGCGTTGGCCACCATCGACGTGGTGCTGCGGGCGACGGTGGAGCTGAACGCGTTCCAGCACAGGAGCCCGGCGTAGGCGAACACGAAGAAGGGCACGCCCTCGCTCGGGAGCTGGGCCACCGTGCCGAACACGAAGCTCAGGATGCCGGCCGCCAGCAGGGGCTGGAGCACGACCCAGGTGGCCCCCAGGGCCGTCTGGCGGTAGCGCAGCTTGATCTCCCGCACGGCCAGGACGCGCACGAGGTCGCGGTGGTGCCACATGTCCCGTAGGTACTGGCCCAGCGGGGTGGGGCCCGCCTCGATGACCAGCGGGGGAGGCGGGCCGGGACCAGCCCCGGGGAGCTCGCTCATCGCGCCGGGGAGGCATCGACGGCCCCGAGGGACAGGACCGTACGGGCGAAGCGGTCCCACGTGCGGTGGGCCACCGTGGCCCTCACGTCCACCTCGGGACTGAGGTCGTAGGCGGCCTCGACCAGCTCGGCGAACCGCTCCACGGGAGCGCCGACATCGCACAGGAAGCCGTTGACACCGTGGTCGATCAGGTCGGGGGCGAAGCCGGTGGTGGTGGCCACCGGGACGGCGTTGGCCATCATGGCCTCCAACAGGGGCACCGGGCCCCCTTCAAGGCGCGAAGGCGACACGAACACGTCGATCTCGTCGTAGAAGTCGGGGTAACGCTCGTAGGCGCTCTGGCGGTACTCGAAGTTGGCCAGCCCGGCCAAGGCGGCGAAGCCGTCCCACTGCTCCCAACCCCGGCCCAGCAGGACGAACCTGCGGCCCGGCAGGGCCGCGACCAGGCCGGCCACCGTCTCGGGGCCCTTGCGAGGGTAGAAGGCCGAGCAGAAACCCACGGCCCCGCTCCCCCGCCGGTGCGGGCGGAACCGCTCGGGGTCGGCCCCGGGAGCCACCGTCGAGACCCGGGAGGGATCGACGCCGTCGGCCACCAGCGCCTCCCGGTGGGCCGAGGCCAGGACCACCACGTGGGTCGCCCGGTCGAGGGCACGAGCCACCGAGGCGGCCTTCGAGCGGGGGTAGGTGGGGTGGGTGAAGCACACCAGCGACCGGGCGGCCCGGCGTTCGAGCTCGTCGAGGTGGGCCAGGTAGAGCGAGAGGTGGGAGAAGAAGTAGCAGCCGGCGGCCGGCAGGGGGCCACCGTCGCCCGGGTCGAAGTGCAGGGCGGTGGGCCCCGCGGCCCGGGCCGCGACCTGCTGGCAGATGGTCTCCAGCACCCACCCGCGGTTGCGCTCGGCCACCACCAGCGCCAGGTCGAGGGGCGGGGCCGGCGGCCCGCCCGGGGCGTCGGCCCGGGGCCCCCCGCGGGCACGGACGCGGGCGCGGGCACGGGCCATCAGGGGTCTCACCGCCGGCCGCCGGCCAGGCGGCGGGCAGCCGCCCGGGCCTTGCCCTTGGCCCGCTGCACCGGGGTCAGCGGCGCCCGCCGGGGCGGGGCCGGCCGGTCGTGGTTGGGGATCAGCTCGGGCCGGCCCAGCTCGTGGCACAGCGCCACGAACTCCTCCTCGTGGGGCCCGAGGGTGAGGAAGGGGCCCATGCTGACCAGGTTGACCCCCCGCTCGCGCAGCACCGTCCGGGCTTCGGCCAGGCCCCGGTAGTACTCGCGGTAGCGGTCCTCGGGCCGCTCCCCCAGCCACGACGTGTGCTGGTCGTGGGCGTGGTGGTTGCCGAACAGGGCGGCGTTGTCGCAACCCACGAGCACGATGTTGCGCGCCCCCATGTTGGCCGCCAGGTTGACCGCCGGCTGGGAGATCGAGCTGAGCAGGTAGAGGAACTCGCCGGTCGGCCGGGCCAGCCACTGCGGCACCTGGCCGGCGTTGCTCTGGGCCGTGGTCGAGGTGTTCTTCTTGCCGTCGGTGCGGAAGAAGTAGAACCGTTCCTCGGCGTAGGCGATCTGCTCGGCCGTCAGGTTGCCGAGCTTCTCGTGCTTGGTCACCCAGGTGATCGAGGGCCGAGCGTGCTCCCCCTCCATGAGCTCGGGGATGTTCAGCTCGGGGTGGACGGTGATGGCGTAGTCGACGTCGACCAGCTTCCACGCCATGTTGAGGCCGATGGTCACCCGCCCGGCCAGCAGCTCCACGGGGAACACCCGCAAGCTCGGGCCGGTGCCCACCACGAAGATGTCGCTGCCGGGGTGGCGCCCGTAGAGCTGGGAGACCCCCTTGAGCCCCGGGTGGGCATTGCGCCCCGCTTTCGGCTGACCGGCCATGGCCAGCACGATAAACGGCCCCGATCAGGGCAAGAGCACGGCGTGGAAGCGGTCGCCCACGCCCAGCACGGCACTGGCCCGGGCCGGGTACCACAGCAGCCGGGCGCGGGCCGGGTCGTCGGCCAGGGCCTGGACCTGCTCGTGGGCGATCCGGCCCCGGTCCTCCAGCCGGTAGCCCCAACTGCGCACGATGTCGCGCGACGTGGTCTCGTGCAGGACCTGGACCTTCCCGAACCCGGCCCGGGCGGACAGCGACCGGACGTGGGCGGGGCGGAAGAGCGACAGGTGGCGGGGGTCGCTGTTGAACCACCGCCCCCGGAACAGCGCGGCCCACGCGCTGGCCCCGTTGGGCACGACCACATGGACCGCGCCCCCCGGGGCGGTCTTGCGCCGCAGGAGGGTGAGGAGCCCGAGGGGGTCGTAGACGTGTTCGAGCACGTGGTTGAGCCGCACCAGCTCGACGCTGGCGTCGGCCACCTCGGCGTCGAGCCGGGAGGCGGCCACCGCCCGGTGCCCGGCGGCCGCCACCGCAGCCAGCACCGAGGTCGTGAAGTCGACGCCGATGGTGTGGTCCCAGCCCTGGTCGCGGGCCCGGTCGAGCACGTCGGTCCGGCCGCACCCGTAGTCGAGGACGGTGGCCCCCTCGCCGGGCGGGGAGTAGAGGCGGGCCAGGGCCGGGGGCAGGCGGTCGGGCACGGCCCGGGCCACCACCTTGGGGACCAAGTCGAGAGGCCGGCGGGACTGGGCCCGGCTCAGGGCGGCCAGGGGCCGGGCCAGGGGGGGGACGGGGGCGGCCCGCAGCGGTCCCTGGGCCACGTAGGAGGCGTAGTCGTCGGGGTAGAGGGCGGGGGCGGCCGCCTCGGTGGGCCGCTCGGACAGGAAGACCAGCTTGCAGCCCCGGCAGCGCGAGTAGACGAACTGCTGGTCGACGAGCCGGTGCAGCCGGTCGCTGGCCACTGACCACCGCCGGAGCCGGCCACCGCCGCACGACGGGCACCGGTCGACCCGCTCGGTCTCTACGGTGGGGTGGCCGCCTCCGGGGCGAGGCGAGCTCACGAGGGAGAATCTGGCCCCCGCCGGCGGGCGTGTCAAGCTCCCGCGGGCATAGCGTCGAGGCTGCGCGAAGGGAGGCCGACCTGCGTCTGTCCGTGGCCATGTGCACCTACCAGGGCGAGAGGTTCCTCGAGCGCCAGTTGGCTTCCATCGCGGCCCAGAGCCGGCTGCCCGACGAGCTGGTCGTCCGCGACGACGGATCGACCGACGCCACCGTGCGCCTGCTCGAGGAGTTCGCGGCCCAGGCCCCTTTCCCGGTGGAGGTAGGGGTGAACCCCTCCCGGCGAGGCCCGTGCCTCAACTTCGAGGGGGCTATGGCCGCCTGCTCGGGCGACGCCGTGGCCCTGTGCGACCAGGACGACGAGTGGGCGCCGGCCCGCCTGGCCCGGCTGGAGGAGGAGTTGGAGGGGCCGCGCCGGCCCGGTCTGGTGTTCTCCGACGCGACGGTGATCGACAGCTCCTCCCGGCCCGTGGGCCTCACCGCCTGGGAGTCGGTGGGCTTCGGCGCCCCCGACGTGGCGCGGGTGAACGGCGGGCACGCCTTCGAGGTGCTCTCGGAGCGCCAGCGGGCCCACGGCGGCACGGTCACGGGGGCCACACTGGCCTTTCGCTCGGAGCTGCGCGACCTGGTGCTCCCGCTGCCGCCGTGGATGGCCGAGCCCCGCCCCGCCCTGCTCCACGACGCCTGGACGGCCCTGCTGGCGGCGGCCGTGGGGCCGGTCACGGCCGTCGAGGACCGGCTCGTCGGCTACCGCCGCCACGACGAACAGGCGGCCGGGCTCCCGGCCAGCCCCCGCACGCTGGCACCGCTGCCCGCGCTGGTGCTGGGCCGGGCCAAGCTGTCGTCGGTCGTCGACCGCCAGTCCCGCCAGCTCCAGTGGTCGTCGGCCGTGCTCGACCGCCTGCGGGCCGCGGGCGGGCCGGCGGCGGGGGCGGCAGTGGCCGATCTCGAGCAGCGGGTGGAGCACCTCCGGGCCCGGCTGGGGCTGCCCAGCGGGCGGCTGCGGCGCGTGCCGGCGGTAGTCAGGGAGATGGCCACCGGGCGCTACCGGGCCTACTCCAGCGGGATCCGCAGCGTGGCCCGCGACCTGGCCCGATGAAGGCCCACTACCGTGGGGCCGTGGGAGGGCCGGCATGCTGGAGCTGACCGAATGGGCGCGCTCGGCCTCGCTCCCCGACCGGCCCTGGCTGGTCGTGGGCAAAGGCCCCACCTTCGACCGGCGGGGCGAGTTCGACCTGACCGGGTTCAACACCATGGGCCTGAACCACGTGGTCGACCGGATGGCGGTGGACGTGGCCCACGCCATCGACGTCGAGGTGGTCGGGTCGTGCGGCGACCGCCTGGCCGCCAACTGCCGGTGGCTGCTGATGCCCCGGCGGCCCAACGTCGACCACCAGCGCGATCCCCGCCTGCTGGAGGACCACTTCGCCGACTACCCGGTGCTGCGCGAGCTCGACGAGCAGGGCCGGCTCGTCTGGTACAACCTGCTGGGCAGCAAGCCCGAAGGCAGCTCCCCGGTCATCGGGGTGCGTTACTTCAGCGGCGAGGCGGCCATCGGCATCCTCGCCCGGATCGGGGCCCGCAAGATCCGGTCCCTGGGCCTAGACGGGGGGCGGGCCTACGCCGGTTCGTTCGGCGACCTGGCGGGCCGCACCCTGCTGGCCAACGGCTATGAGGCCTTCGACATCCAGTTCCGCCAGATCCAGCTCATCGTGGACGAGCACGGCATCGACTACGGGCCGCTGGTCGAGCCGCTGCGGGTGTTCATCGGCACCGAGCCCAGCCACGTGGTCGCCCACCGGGTGCTGGAGTACTCGATCCGCAAGTCGGCGTCGGTGCCCGTCGAGATCGTCCCCATGCTGGGCCTGAAGACCCCCATGCCCAAGGACGCGGCCAACCGCCCGGCCACCGAGTTCTCCTTCTGCCGGTTCCTGATACCCAGCCTGTGCAACTACCGGGGCCGGGCCGTCTACGTCGACGCCGACATGCTCGTGTTCGGCGACGTCGCCGAGCTGGCCGAGGTGCCCTTCGGCGGGGCCAAGGTGCTGTGCACGAACCAGGCCGAGCCCCCGGCCGCCTGGGCCGGCAACCCCGCCTTCCACCCCGGCCGCCACACGGCCGTCATGGTGCTCGACTGCGAGCGGCTGGACTGGGACGTGGAGGAGATCGTGGCCGGCCTCGACGCCGGCCAATACACGTACTCCCAGCTCATGAGCGAGCTGTGCATCCTCGGGCCCGGCGAGATCTCCGACACCCTCCCGGTCGAGTGGAACCACCTCGAACGCTACGAGCCGGGCGTGACCCGCCTGCTCCACTACACCGTCGCCCCCACCCAGCCGTGGCGCAACGACGAGAACCCGCTGGCCGACATCTGGATGACCTGGTACCGCGAGGCCGTCGAGGCCGGGGCCGTGCCCCCCGAGGAGGTCGAGGCCCTCATCGCCGCCGGCCACGTCAAGCGCTCGCTGGCGGCCGCCCTGGCCCTGGCCCCCAACCGGCGTTCGGTGCTGACGGGTGCTTCCCTCGACCTGGCCACCGCCCGCCTACGCATCGCCAAGCTGGAGGCCGAACTGGCGGCGTTGCGCTCGAGCTGGCCCGTGCGGCTGGGGCGCACGGTCTCCCGGCCCCTGCGCCGGGCCCGCACCGTCGCCCGCCGGGGCCTGGCCACCGCCCGGGGAAGGTGACCACCGGGACGGGCCGGGGCCGGGGCCGCGCCGTGACCGGGACGGGCGGGGGCCGGGGCCGCGCCGTGACCGGGACGGGCCGGGGCCAGGGCCGCGCCGTGACCGGACCGGGCCGGGGCCGGGCCGTGACCGGGCCGGGGAGGCGGGCGCCGTGAGCGGGCCGGTCACGATCGTCATCCCGGCGCGGGCCGCCAGCTCCCGGTTCCCCCGCAAGCCGCTGGCCCTGGTGGCCGGCCGTCCCCTGCTGGCCTACGCCCTGTCCACGGCCTCGTCCACCACGTGCGGGGCGAGGGTGCTGGTGGCCACCGACGACCCCGAGATCGCGGCGGTGGCCGGCGGCCTGGGGGCCGAGGTGGTCATGACGGCGCCCGCGCTGGCGTCGGGCAGCGACCGGGTGTGGGCCGCCCTCGGCCGTGCCCACCCGCCTGTCGAGCCGGGCGGCATCGTCGTGAACCTCCAGTGCGACGAGCCCCTGCTGCCCGGCTGGGTGCTCGACCGCCTCGTGGACCGGCTCTCGGGAGACCGGGCGGCCGACGTGGCCACCCCCGTGGTGGCCGTCCTGCGGGCGCGGGCCGCCCCCGACGACGTGGTCACGGTGGCCCGCGACGACGACGGCACGGCTCGTTACTTCTCCCGCTCGGTGGTCCCGTGGGGCGCGCCCACCGTGTGGCAGCACCTCGGGGTGTACGCCTACCGCCACGAGGCCCTGGGCCGCTACGTGGCCGCCGCCCCCACCACCTTAGAGACGACCGAGCGGCTCGAACAGCTCCGCGCCCTGTCCCTGGGGCTCACTATCGCGGCCGTCGAGGTCGACGTCTCGGTCCACGCCGTCGACCGCCCCGAGGACGTGGCCGCCGTCGAGTCGCTGCTGGCCGCCGGCCGCCCTTGAGGATCGTCGTGTGCACCGGGCTGTTCCCTCCCGACATTGGGGGCCCGGCCACCCACGCCGCCGACCTGACGGCCGAGCTGCGGGCCCGGGGCCACGGCGTGACCGTGCTGACGCTGGGCCGGGGGGACGAGGGAGCCGAGCCGGGCGTCGTGCGCCACCGCCGGTCCACCCCCTGGCCGGTGCGGGCCGTGGCCGGCATCTGGTGGCTGGTCCGCCACCGGCGGAGCTACGACCTCGTGTACGCCACCGGCCAGCACCTGGTGGCCGTGCCCGGCGCCCGCCTGGCCGGCCGCCCCGTCGTCCTCAAGATCGTGGGCGACGTGGCCTGGGAACGGGGTCGCGAGCGGGGCCTGGTCGACTGCTCGTTCGAGGACTTCCAGGCCCTTCGCATGCTGCCGGCCCGCCTGCGGGCCGTGCGCTGGTCGCGCAACTGGTGCGCCCGCCGGGCCAGCGCGGTGGTCACCCCAGGCCACGCCCTGGCCCGCTGGGCCCAGACCTGGGCCCCGGGCCAGGACGTGACCGTCGTGCCCAACGGGGTGGCCCACCCCCACCCCCACCCCCACCCCCCGCAAACCTGCGCGGGAATCGTGGGCGAAACGCCCACGATTCCCGCGCAGGTTTCCCGAGGTGGGGGCCCGGCGCTGGTGTTCGCCGGCCGGCTGGTGCCCCACAAACGGGTCGACGTTCTGCTGGAGGCGGTGGCCGAGGTGGACGGCGCGAGGCTCACGGTCATCGGGGACGGGCCCCAACGGCGGGCCCTGGAGGACCGGGCCGCGGCCCTCGGGCTCGGGGACCGGGTGAGCTTCGCGGGCGAGGTGGGCCATGACCAGGTGCTGGAGGCGCTGGCTGCGGCTCACGCCCTCGTCCTCCCCAGCAGTTACGAGGGGCTCTCCCACGTCACGATCGAGTCGCTGGTCGTCGGCACCCCGGTGGTGGTCGCGGGCGCCCCCGGCCATCTGGAAGTCGTGGTCGACGGCCACAACGGCCTGGTCGTCGAGCCCATGACGGCGAGCGCGCTGGCCGCCGCCCTCGTCCGGCTCCGTGACGAGCCCGGCCTGCAAGAGGCCCTGGCCGAAGGGGCGCGGACCAGCGGGCGCCAGTGGGACTTCGGGCGGTGCGCCGACGCCCTCGTCGAGCTGTTCGAGCGGGCCGCGACCGGCCGCCCCCGGGTGGTGTTCTTCGGCAAGAGCCGTGTCCCCGAGCCCGTCCCGGCCCGCACCGAGGCCAAGTTCGCCCTCCACGCCCGCCTCCTCGACCAGGTGGTCGTGGGCACCGGGCCGGCCGGGCGTCGCCCCATAGCAGGCGTCGAGGTCGTGTGCTTCCCGGCCCTGCGGCCCGCGGCCCTGGGCTCGGCCGCCTTCTACACGGCCGGCGCAGTGGTGGCCGTGGCCCGGGCCGCCCGCCGGCGGCCGTCGGCCGTCGTGTGCCAGAGCCCCTTCGAGGCGGTGGGCGTCATGGCCGTCCGGGCGCTGGTCCCGCGGCGGTGGCGCCCGCTCGTGCAGGTCGAGGTCCACAGCGACTGGCGGGTCGCCACCCGCCTCTACGGCAGCCGGGCCCGGCGGCTGGCGGGGCCGGTGGCCGACCGGGCCTGCCGGTGGGCGCTGGTAAGGGCCGACCAGGTGCGGGCCGTCAGCTTGTGGACCGAGCAACTGGCCCGCGACGCCGGGTACCGCGGCCCGGTCGTGCGCTACCTGGCCCACGGCGACTACGCCGACCTGGTGGCCACGCCCGCCGCTGCCCTGCCGGCCTCACCCCGGGCCCTGTTCCTGGGCGCCCTGGAAAGCCCCAAGGCCCTCGACGTGTTGCTCGACGCCTGGGCCGAGGCCCGCGCCGACCTGCCCACCAGCGCCCGCCTGGCCATCGCCGGGGGTGGGCGCCTGAGGGGATGGCTCGACCACCGGGTGGCCCGCGACGACGTGGCCGGGACCGTGGAGGTGCTGGGCCCCGTGCCCCCGTCCGAGATCGGGGCCCTGCTCGACCAGTCGACGTGCCTGGTGCTGCCGTCACGTTCGGAGGCCATGGGCCGGGTACTGGTCGAGGCCATGTGCCGGGGGCGGGCGGTGGTGGCCACGGCCGTGGGCGGGGTCCCCGAGACGGTCCGCGACCGGGGGACGGGCCTGCTCGTCCCCCCCGAGCGCCCCGACGCCCTGGCTGCCGCCCTCGTCGAGGTGCTCACCGACGCCGGGCTGGCCGCCGGCCTGGGCCAGGCAGGGCGGGCGTGGGCCGAGGCCGAGGCCCCGGCCGACCGCTACGCGGCCGGCATCGCCGACCTAGCCCGCTGGGTGGCGGGCGGGGGCCAGGTAGACCTGGAGCAGGAGCCGGCCCGGTGACGTCGGTCATCTTCGCCACCCAGGTCGTGGACCCCGACGACCCCGTGCTCGGCTTCGTCGTGAACCAGGTGAGAGCGCTGGTGGCCCGGGGCGCCCGGGTGGCGGTCGTGGCCAACGAGGTCCGGCGGGTGCCCACCGACCTGGGGGCCGATGTCCACTCGTTGGGCAAGGAACTGGGCCGCAGCCGGGCACTGCGGACGCTGGAGTACGAGCGGGTCGTCACCACCTTGGCCCGGCGGATGCGCCCCGCCACCCTGCTGGCCCACATGGTGCCCGTCTACCTGGTCCTGGGGGCACCGGCGCTGCGGGCCACGGGCGGGCGCACGATGCTGTGGTACGCCCATCCCAGGGACTCGCCCAAGCTGGCCCTGGCCGAGGCCCTGTCCGACGTCGTGCTCACGACGGTGGCCGGCACCTATCCCCGCTCGACCGACCGCCTCCGGGTGATCGGCCAGGCCATCGACACCGAGAGGTTCTCCTACGCCCCGCCTCCCGAGGGGGCCCAGTGCCGGCTGCTGGCCCTGGGGCGGCCGGCGCCCGTGAAGGGCTACGGGACCATCCTGGAAGGCTTCGCCCTGGCCCGCCAGGCCGGTGTCGACGCCACCCTCGACATCGCCGCCCCGGTGACCACGGCCGCCGAGACGCGCCACGCGTCGGAGCTGGCCGCCCTCTGCCGCCGGCTCGGCCTCGACGGGGACGAGGTCTTCAAGCCGGGCGTCCCCCAAGCCGAGGTGCCGGCCCGCATCCACGCGGCCACCGCCCTCGTCAATGCCACCGCCTCGGGGTCGGGGGACAAGGTGATCTTCGAGGCCATGGCGTGCGGGCGCCCGGTGGTGGCCTCCAACACGGCGCTGGCCGACCTGGTCCGAGGTGGTGGCCTCGACCTCCTCTACCGGGCGGGCGACCCCTCCGCGCTGGCCGAGCGGGTGGCCGAGGTCGCCGCCCTGGCGGCCCGCGATCGCGCCCGCCTGGCGGCCGTCGGGACGGCCCTGAGGCAGCAGATCGTGGAGAACCATTCCATCGGCCACTGGGCCGAGGCCGTGATGGACCTGGCTGCCGAGATCGCAGCCCGCCCTCCGGCCGCCGCCCTGGCCCGCCGGCTCCGAGCCGGCCGGGCAGGCTGAGGGGCCGACCGAGGGGGTGGGGCGACGACTGGTAGCGTCCGGGTGCGGGGCGCGGCGTGCCGGCTGGGACGACCCGCCTCCGAACCGCCTTCGATGAACACCTGCGCGACCATCCGGGGGCGGTCCCCCCATCCCCGCCCCCCTCACGGCCAAGCCCACCGCCGGACCTGGACGGCGGCCCTGGTGTCGGTCCTGGCCATCACGCTGGCGGCCTGTACCGACGGCGAGTTCCGGCCCGACGGCACCGTCCCCGATGGCACCGCGCCCGGACAGGTCGAGACCGGCCAAGGGGGGCCGCTCCCCGATGTCCAGCACCGGGTCATGCTGTGGACAGGCGGCACCGAGTGCGCCAACTTCACCGAGGCGGAGCTCGACCGCTGGGCGGCCAACGGCGTGGGCGGCTTCGTCTGCCGGCTCCAGACCCTGAGCGGCATGACGGCGGCCAACGACCTCGACCGCCAGTACGAATGGACGGGCGACCCGCGGGCCGACCTGAGCGCCGAGCCTTACCGCCTGCAGCGCCAGTTGGCCGCGTCCCCTCTGGTCAAGCGGCTCAAGAGCGGCGAGATGAAGGCGTACCTGACCTTCTACACGCTCAACCGCAACAACCCGCGTACGGTGCTGGCCGAGTGGTTCGACGACGCCGGGTGGTCCGACCTCGTGCTCCCCAAGGTGCGCGACATCTCGGGAGCGGCCCGCCTGCTGGGGTTCGCGGGGGTCGGCTTCGACGAGGAGCTCTACCCCGGCGGGGGCACATGGAACTGGAACTACCAGGGCAACAACCGGCCCGAGGCCCAGGTCCGTGCCCAGGTCACCCGCCGGGGCCAGCAGTTCATGGAGACCATCCTGGCCGCCTTCCCCGAGGTCGAGCTGTTCTCCTACGGGGCCAAGTTCCCCGAGACGTGGGACGCCATCGTCCAGAGCGAGTACCGAGGCCCGCCCTTCGACAACCGGGTGCAGAGCGACTGGTGGAAGGGCATCAGCAGCGTCCAGGGCTACAAGGCCATCCGGTTCACAGGCGAGCTGTTCTTCAAGAGGCCGTTCCCTTCGACCGACTGGGACATCGCGCTGCGCAACGCCCAGAACCAGTTGCACGCCTACCTGTCGCGCACGTGGACCAACTGGACCTACGCCAGTGCCCGCGTCTTCCAGGCCCCGGCCGCGTGGCTCGACAACACCACCGGGCAGCCCCCCAGCACCCCCGAGGCGGCGGCCACCCAGCTCGATCGGTTCCGGGTGTGGACCTCGGGGGGCGAGATCTACATTTACTCCTACGGTGCCGTCTCCGACTTCGACTTCCGCCCCTACCTGGCGGCCATCAAGGCCGCCTCGCAGCCGCCCCCGCCGGCCGCCGGTCCTCCCCGGCTGAGCGTGTCGACGCCCGCCGCCCCGGCCTCGGCGACGACGGTCGCGCTGGAGGGGACGGCCGCCTCCCCGCTGGCCATCAGGTCGGTGGTCGTGCGTGACGAGGGGGGCCGGCGCACGGCCGCCCCCATGGTGTGGGACGAACCGCTGACCCTGTCGTGGTCGGTGGCCGGGTTCCCGGTGTCGGCCGGGGCCAACACGCTGACGGTCACCGTCGAGGACATCGCCGGGCAGACGACCGAAGAGGTGGTCGTCGTGACCGTCGGGCCCGGTTGAGCTCGACCAGGGCCTCGACCAGGGCCCGGGCCGGGGCCGGGGCGCGGCTGGGCCGTTCCCTGCGGCACCGGGCCGAGGCCCTGACGGGCCCGGCCGGGCGGGCGGCGGTCGTCGTAGGGGCGTCCTTGATCGTGGCCTACGGCCTGACCCGGCCCGCGGGCACGCCCGTCAACCGCCTGGGCCTCGCCCTGGTGGCGGGCTCGTGCGCCCTGCTGGCCCCGCCGTGGCTGCTGGTGGCGGCCGTCGCCCTGAGCATGCGCTCGCTGAACCTGGCCCCCGTGGCCGGCCCGGTCACGGTGGCCGACGTGCTCATCGGCGTGTACATCGCTCGCCGGGCCTGGGTGCTGCTGTCCGAGCGCCGCCTCCGCTTCGGGGGACCGGTCACCTGGCTGCTGCTGTTCCTGGGGTGGGCCTGGCTGTGCACGGTCTTCAGCGGAGTCGGCACCACCCCCCTGCAACGGCTCACGCTCTACGGGGCGCTGTGCGCCGTCCTGGCCGCCGACCGCGCCCTGGACAAGCGGGCCCTTTACGGGTTCTTCTGCGCGTTCGCGGTCATAGAGGTCGCCTGGAGCATCCCCAGCCAGGGATCGAGCAGGCTCATCGGGCTCCACATCGGCGACCCCCATCAGTTGTCCCTGCTGGCCATGGCCGGGCTGGCCCCCCTGGTGGCCGGCGCCCTCCGGCCCCGGGGCTGGCGGGTGCTGGTCGTGCTCCTGGTCATGGGCGTGCTCCTGGCCCGCTCGCGCGGCCCGATCGTAGCCATGGGAGCCATGCTGGCCCTCCCCCTGCTCGGCGCCCTCACCCGGCGCAAGGTGGCGACGCTCATGGCCCTGCTGGTCGTGGGCGGGGCGGCGCTCTACGGCCCGGCCACCCAGGCTTTCGACCTCAACCCCGCCAGCCGGGAGTTCCGGGAGGTGTCCATCGAACGAGGCTTGCGGGCCGGGTTGTCCTCCCCCCTGTTCGGCAAGGGATGGAGCGCCAACCTGCCGACCGACCCCGAGGAGGCGGCCGCCCGGCGGGCCCAGAACCGGGCGTTCGCCTCCGACGTGCAGCCCTACAACCTCCTGGTCAGCACGTTCGCCTTCACGGGGGTGCCAGGGGTGCTGCTGCTGGGCGCGTTCCTGGCGTCGAGCATGCACACCATGATCGGTAGGGACCGCACGGGAGTGCTGTTCGCCACCGCCTTCCTGACTCTCTCGGTCGCGGAGATGACCTTGTACGCCCAGTCCCTGGGCACCGTCCTGTTCTTCATCTACGTCGGCCTGGGCCTGCGCGCCCCCACTGAACTGGACGAAGACCACCCCACCGTGGGACCGACCACCGGACGGCGTGCTCTACGATGACGGCCGTGGTTCGTCGCGTCCTAGTCACCGGTGGGTCCGGGTTCATCGGCTCCCACCTGGTGGAGGCGCTGCTGGCCCGGGGCGACGAGGTGATCGTGCTCGACAACCTGTCCACCGGGTCCCTCGACAACCTGGCGGCCGTCGTCGACCACCCCCGCCTGCGGTTCGTGCAGGGCTCGGTGCTCGACGAGCTGATCGTCGACGAGCTGACGCACGAGTGCGACTCGGTCTTCCACCTGGCGGCCGCCGTGGGCGTGCGCCTCATCGTCGAGCAGCCCCTGCGCTCGTTCACGACCAACATCCGGGGGTCGGAGATCGTGCTGGCCGCGGCCCACAAGTACCGGCGGCGCATCGTGCTTACCAGCACGTCGGAGATCTACGGGAAGAACTCGACGGTGCCCCTGCGCGAGGACGCCGACCGGGTGCTGGGCTCGCCGGCCGTGGCCCGGTGGGCCTACAGCACGGCCAAAGCGGTCGACGAGATCCTGGCCTACGTGTACCACCGCGAGCGGGGCCTGCCCACCACCGTCATCCGCCTGTTCAACACCGTGGGCCCCCGCCAGAGCCCGGCCTACGGCATGGTCATCCCCAGGCTCGTTCGCCAGGCGGCCAACGGCCAAGCGCTCACCGTCTTCGGTGACGGCTCCCAGAGCCGGTGCTTCTGCCATGTGTCCGACGTGGTCGCCGGCATGCTCGGCCTGTTCGACGACCCCCGGTCCGTGGGCGAGGTCTTCAACCTCGGCTCCCAGGAGGAGGTCACCATCCTCGAGCTGGCCCAGCGGGTGGCGGCGCGGGCGGAAAAGGCCGGGTGGGCCGGGCGGAGCGGGAACGACCCTGTGCCCATCGAGCTCATCGCCTACCGGGATGCTTATCCCGTGGGGTTCGAGGACATGCGCCGGCGGGTGCCCGACACGACCAAGTTGCGTGAGCTGATCGGCTGGCGGACGACCAGGGACCTCGACCAGATACTCGACGAGGCGTACGCCGAGGCGCTCGCCGAACCCGCCGCGGGGCCCATGCCCGTCAGGTGAGCTGAATGCCGACCTGGGCCCTGGCCTTCGGTGCCGCCCTCGTCGTGGCCCTCGTCGCGGTCGGCCGGTGCCGCCGGCTGGCCCTCGAGATCGGCTTCGTCGACGTACCCAGCGCCCGCAAGAGCCATGCCGCGCCCGTCCCCTACCTAGGAGGCGTGGGCCTGATCGCCGGTGCCCTGGTGGGCATGGCCTTCGAGTTCCCCCTGGCGTCCAAAGTCGGGCTGATCGCCCTGGCCGCCACCCTGCTGGCCGCCATGGGCCTGGTGGACGACGACCGGACGCTCTCGCCCCGGGTACGGTTCGCCGTGCAGGTGGCCGCTGCCCTTCTGGCCACGGGTGCCGGGCTGCGCATCAGCGCCACGGCCATGCCGGCCGCCGACTTCGCCATCACGGTGCTGTGGATCGTAGGCATCACCAACGCCATCAACCTGCTCGACAACATGGACGCGCTGGCCGCGGGGATCACCGCCCTGGCGGCCACGGCCGTCTTTGCCTTGGCGGTGGGGGCCGGCCAGCCCGTGGTGGCCACCTTCGCGGCGTCCACGGCAGGGGCGTGCCTCGGCTTCCTGGCCTTCAACCGCCCGCCCGCATCGGTGTTCATGGGCGACACCGGCAGCCTGTTCCTGGGCTTCATGCTGGCCGTGATCACCATCGACGTGGATACCGCCCTGCAGGTGCCCCGGGGGTTCCTCGTGCCCCTCATGATCCTGGCTATACCTGTCCTCGACACCTCGATGGTGACCCTGGCCCGGTTGCGCCGGGGCCGATCGGTGATGGAGGGCGGGCGCGACCACCTGTCCCACCGGCTGGTGGCCCGCGGGAGCTCGCCCCGACGGGCCGTGGCCACACTCCTGGCCGCCGAGGCCATGCTGGCCACCGTGGCCGTCCTGGCCGGGCGCGACGTGGTGCCCCTGGGCACGGCCGCGGCCGTGGCCGTGGTCGTGTTGGCGGCCATCACGGCCCGCACGGCCCGGGCCCGGGTCTACTCCGAGCCTGTCGTCGGCCTGCCCCGCAGGTTGCGCCGGGCCTTGCTGGTGGTGGCCGTCGCCCTGCCCCTGCTGGCCGCCCCCGCGCTGGTCGCCCTGGCCCGGGCGGCGGCCCCCGCCCGCTCGGGGGCCCAGGCCGCGGTGGCCGCCCTCGACGCCCTGGAACGAGGCGACGCCGAGACGACGGCCGCCCTCTTCGAGTCGGCCCAGTCGTCGCTGGCCGTCGCCCGGGCCCGGCTCAGCGGCCCGCTGGTATCGCTCGGGTCGGTGGTCCCCGTGGTCTCGTCCAACCTGCGGGCGGCCCGCACGCTGTCTTCCATCGGCGAGGACCTGGCCCGTGAAGGCCAGCTCTTGGCCTCCACGTACACGGCCAGCGCCGTGCGGGTGAGCGGCGGGGCCGTCCCCGTCGAGGAGATCCGCGCCCTCTCCCCCCTCCTGGACCGCACCCGGGCGCTGGTCACCCGGTCTCGGGAACGCCTGCGGGGCCTCGACCGGGGGCTGGTGGCCCCGCCCCTGCTCGAAGCCGTGACCGACGCCCAGCGGGTGCTCGAACGCCAGGAGCAGCGCTCGGAGGCCATCGTGGAGATGGCCCGGCTGATGCCCGGCCTGCTGGGGGCCGACGGGCCTCGCCGCTACTTCCTGGCGTTCCAGAACAACGCCGAGCTGCGGGGCTCGGGTGGGTTCATGGGGAACTGGGGCGTGCTGGTGGCCGACGACGGCCGGCTGCGGCTCGAGCGGTTCGGCCGGTTGGACGAGCTCAACGAGGCCCGCGAGGGCTCGCTCAGGCTGGAGGGGATGAACGAGTTCCTCCAGCGCTGGCGTCAGTTCGACGTCCCCCGAACCTGGCAGCAGGTCAACGTGTCCCCCGACTTCCCGACCACGGCCCGGGCCATCTCCCAGCTCTACCCCCAGTCGGGCGGGAGCCCGGTCGACGGGGTGATCGCCGTCGACCCCTTCGCCCTGGCCCGCCTGCTGGAGCTGACCGGACCGGTATCGGTGCCCTCATGGGACACGCAGATCACCCCTGACAACCTGGTCGACGTCACGCTGCGCCAGGCCTACGAGGAGCTGCCCCAGCACCTGAGGGTCGAGTTCCTGGGCGAGGTGGCCAACCAGGTGGCGACCGCCCTCACCACGTCCGACATCGGTTCTCCGGCCAAGGTCGGGTCCGCCCTGGGCAAGGCGGTCGCCGACCAGCACGTCAAGTTGTGGATGGCCGACCCCGCGGAGCAGGCCCTGGTCGAGCTCATGGGGGCCGACGGCGCCCTCAGCCCGGTGGCCGGCGACTCGCTCATGGTCGTGACCCAGAACATGGCGGCCAACAAGATCGACTACTACCTCCAGCGCTCGGTGCACTACGAGGTCCGCCTGCAGCCCCACGCGGGCCGGTCCGACGTCGAGATAGACGCCGACCTCACGGTCACCTTGGAGAACGGCGCCCCGCCCAGCGGCCTGCCCTCCATCGTCATCGGGCCTTATGACAGCCGCTTCGAGGCCGGGGAGAACCGCGCCCACGTCTCGGCGTACACCCCCCTGAGGGTGAGCACGGCCACGGTCAACGGCGAACCGGCCCCGGCCACGACCGACCCCGACCTCGGGCGTTCGGCCCACTCGCTGACCGTCTCGGTACCGGCCGGCCAGGCCGTGTCGGTCGCCATGGGCCTGACCGGCTCGGGCCAGCTCAGCCCCGACGGCTGGTACCGCCTCGACCTTCTGCGCCAGCCGGCGGTAAACCCCGACCGGGTGTCGGGGCGGGTCACGCTGCCCGAAGGATGGCGGGTGGCCGCCGTCCGGGGCGCCCAGCGGACCGGGTCGAGGACCGTCACCTTCGAGCAGGACCAGCGGGGGGGCTCCACCGTCTGGGTCAGGGTGGAGCGGTCGGGCGCGGCCCGGTTGCTCGACCAGCTGGCCCGAGTTGGGTGATACTGGAGTTCGCGGGACTACTGCCGTCGAGGCGGCATACGACGCGGCTGGAGCTGATTGACAGGTGCTGGAACGGAACCGACTGGTGCAGGGCGTGCTGGGCGCAGGCCTGTTCGTCGTCCTCGCGGCCCCGGCCGGGGCGCAGGCCGTCTGCACCCCGGGCCCGTGCACGGCGCCCGGAGCCGTCCCCACGGTGACCGCCCCCTTGGTGGTCGAGGCTCCTGAGAGCTCGGCCATCCCGGGAGCCGGCGACGTCCTGTCCCGGCCAGCCCGATCATCGGCTTCGGTGGTCCCGGCCGCGGCCGCCGGTGTTGGCGCCACCGCCCTGTTCGTGACGTTGTCCACGATCGCCCGCCGCCGCCGGGCTGTGGGGTCTCCGCCCGCGCCGCCCGCCCCGGCCTCCCCACCGGTCCGCGGGCCGGGGCGCGTCCCTAGCCACCGCGGAGTCCTCGTGAAGGACAGCCGTTGGGACATCGCGGCCGTCGAGCGGGCCGCCGCCGGCCGGGACCACCGCCCCTAGAGGGCTGGTGCTTCGCGGTCGGCGCTGCGCGGAGGCGGCCGACCTGGCTCTGACCAGCGGCTCGGCACATCGGCCTCACCGCCGACTGGGCGATCGGCCGCCGAGGAGGGATTAGGCACCAGCCCCCCTGGTGGGGCCGGCCACCGGGTCTGTGGCCGCCTGGCGTGACGGGGTGCCCGCCAGAGGCCGGTCGGCCTCCGAGGGGCGGTCAGGGCCGGGTCAGGGCCGGAAGCCCCGGGGGAAACGGATGTCGGGCACGGCGATCGACGAGGTCGTGGCCCCCGGCCCGATGGTGGTCAGGGTCGGACCGGACGTCGTCGACGTCGTGGGGGCGACCGTGGTGGTGGGCGCGGCCGTGGTCGGGGGGGCGCTCGTCGTAGTCGCCGGGGCGGTCGTGGTGGTGGCCGGGACGGTCGTCGCGGGCGTGGTCGCCGGTGCCGTCCCTGGGTTGGTCGCCGGTGCGGTCGCCGGTGCGGTCGCCGGTGTCGTCGCCGATGTCATACCGGAGGGACTGGCGTCGGGCCCACCCGGCGCGGTGGTGGGTACCGGTGAGCCCGCGGTGCTGGTCGTGGTGAGCCGGCTGGTGGAGGTGGTCGGGGCCAGCGGGGGCGCCGTCGAGGTGCGGCTCGGCCATCCCACGACGGCGACGGCGATGACCGCCCCGCAGATGACCACCACCGCGGCCCTGGCCCAGCGGGCCGGGTCTCGTAGGGCATCGGGCCCGGGCAAGCGGGCCAGCCACATCTCCCACCGGCTCATCAGTCGCCCGGCCCGTCCCCGACGACGGCCTCGATGGCGTCCCACGGCAGGCGCCCCGGGCGCACGAGCCGGGGCCGAGGCCCGGTGAGGTCAACGACCGTGGAGGGCTCTCCCTCGCACCGGCCCCCGTCGAGCACCAGCGGCACATGGCCCCCCACGGCCTCGACCACCTCGGCGGCCGTGACCGCCGGCGGCTGGCCGTGGCGGTTGGCACTGGTGGTGGCCAGCGGGCCGGCCTCGGCGCACAGCGCCCGGACCAGGACGTGGTCGGGCAACCGCAGCCCGATCGTCCCCCCCTCGTCGCCCAGGTCGGCGGCCACCCCCGGGCGGCGGGACACGACGACGGTCAGCGGGCCCGGCCAGAACCTCGCGACCAGGCGCTCGGTGACGGCCGAGAAGGGCCCACCCACTTCGTCAGCCTGCTCCACGCTGGCCACCAGCACGGGCAGGGGCACGCCCCGGGGCCGGCCCTTGGCCGCGAACACTCGGGCCGCGGCCCCCGGTCGGAAGGGGTCGCAGGCCAGCCCGTAGACCGTGTCGGTAGGCAACGCCACCAGCCCGCCGCCAGCCAGCACCCTCGCGGCTTCAGCCACAACGTCCGAGAAGGCCAGGGCATCTGCGGGATCGACGGTCCGCACCACCGGGCGATGGCCGGAGGACTGGGAGGGTGCGGCGACCGCCCCCGCGGCGGACGGGCCGTCAGGGCGACGGGTCATGGGGGACCGAGCCTACCCACCAGGGTGCGGGCCAGACCGGCCATGTCAGGCCGGACGGCCACGTCCTCGAAGCCCCCGGCCCGGGCCAGGGCGACCGCCGGTCCCTGCTGGTGGGGGGCGATCTCCACCACCAGGGCCGCCGGGCGGGCCAGCCACGTAGGCGCTCCGGCCACCAGGGCCGAAAGGGCCTCCATGCCGGTAGCGCCCGAGTACAGGGCCTCGTGGGGCTCCCAGCCGGCCACCTCGGCCGGCAGCCGCTCCCCCGTGCCGACGTAAGGGGGGTTGGAGACCACGAGGTCGAACCGCCCACGGAGCTCGCCGGGCAGCGCCCCGAACCAGTCACCGTGGGCCAGCGAGACCCGGGGGGCGGCCCGGCTGCCCAGACCGGCCAGGTTGGCCCGGGCCAGGTCGAGGGCGTCCGCGGACACGTCGGTGGCCCACACCCGGGCCGAAGGCACCTCCAGGGCGACCGACAGGGCGATGGCCCCCGTCCCCGTGCCCAGGTCGGCCACCAGCGGGGGCCGGTCGAGCCCCAGCCGCCGCAGTTCGCCTAGGGCGACCTCGACCACCGTCTCGGTCTCGGGCCTGGGGATCAGGGCCCGGCGGTCCACCAGGAGGTCGAGGCGGCGGAACCCCCACCGGCCCACGACGTACTGCAACGGCTCGCCCGCGGCCCGGCGCTCGACCATGGCCCGGGCGAAGGGCAGGGCCCGGTCGGGCACCGCTCTCTCCAGGTTGAGGACGAGGTCGGAGCCCTCCCAGCCGGAGGCCCGTTCGACGATGCGGCGAGCCTCGGTGCGGGAGCCCAGGCGGGCCTCGGCCTCGGCCCACAGCCCCCGCCAGGTCGTGGTCGTCACCTCACCCGGACAGCTGGCGGGCCCGTTCGTCGCCCACCAGGGCGTCGACCAGCTCGTCGAGCTCGCCCATCAGCACCTTGTCGAGCTTGTAGAGGGTGAGCCCGATCCGGTGGTCGCTGACCCGGTTCTCCTTGTAGTTGTACGTCCGGATCTTCTCGGAACGACCGCCGCCCCCGATCTGGCCCCTCCGGGCCTCGGACAGCTCGGCCGCCTGGCGGTCCTGCTCGTACTTGAGCAGGCGGGCCCTCAGCACCTGGAGGGCCTTGGCCCGGTTCTGGATCTGGCTCTTCTCGTCCTGCATGGCCACCACCATGCCCGTGGGCAGGTGGGTGATGCGCACGGCCGAGTCGGTGGTGTTCACCGACTGGCCGCCCGGGCCGGTCGAGCGGTACACGTCGATCTTGAGGTCGGACTCGTCGATGTGGACGTCGACCTCCTCGGCCTCGGGCAGCACGCTCACGGTGGCCGCGCTGGTGTGGACCCGGCCCTGGGACTCGGTTATCGGCACCCTCTGGACCCGGTGGGGGCCGGCCTCGTGCTTCATGCGGGACCACACGCCGTCGCCCTTGAGCAGGAACGTGACCCCGTTGAACCCGCCCATGTCGGAGGGATCGGCGCCCAGCACCTCCAGCTTCCAGCCCTGGCGGTCGGCATAGCGGCTGTACATCTCGAACAGGTCCTTGGCGAACAGGTTGGCCTCTTCGCCCCCCTCGGCCCCGCGGATCTCGATGATCACGTTCTTGCCGTCGTTGGGGTCCTTGGGCAGCAGAAGCACCCGCAGCTCGGCTGTGAGGGCCTCGAGGGACGCCTCGGACGCGTCGATCTGCTCCTTGAGGAAGGCCCGGTCCTCCCCCGTGGAGTCGGCCAGCATCTCCCGGGCGGCCGCCAGGTCTTCGACGGCCTCCTGGTAGCGCCGGTGAGCCGACACGATCGGTTCGAGCTCCTTGAGCCGGCGCGACATCTCGACCAGGGCCTTCTGGTCCGAGAGCACCTCGGGCGTGGACAGCCGCTCCAGCACCCCGTCGTACTCCCGAGCCAGATGGTCGAGGCGCTCGATCATGGCCGTGGCCGGGACAGCCCGGGGCAGGCCACGGGGGGTGGCCCGAGGGCGCTGGTGTCGTTCGCGTCCGGCGCTACGCGCCGAGGCGGCCGACCTGTCTCTGACCAGCACACTTGCCCCGCAGCCGAGCCGCGAACGGGGCGGTCGGCCGCCTGAGGAGGCTCTAGACACCAGCCTCCGAGACCGCGGGAGCGAGCCATGCTCGCCGTGCTACTGCTTGGCCTTGCGGGCGCCGTAACGGCGCTCGAAGCGCTCGACCCGTCCACCGGTGTCGACCAGCTTCTGCTTGCCCGTGAAGAACGGGTGGCACTCGTTGCACAGCTCGACTCGCAGCTCGGCCTTGGTCGAGCCTGTGCTGAACGTGTTGCCGCAGGAGCAGCGCACGGTCGAGCCGCCGTAAGGGGGATGGATGTCGGCTCTCATGGTTGACCCTTCGTATGGCACATGACTTTGGGAACGATCATAGGGGTGTGACCGCCGGTCAGATCGACGGGGTCGGGGCTTTGGCGATCTCGGCCAGGAACTCGTCGTTGGAACGGGTGGTGCGGATCTTGTCCATCAGAAGCTCGAGGCCGGCCCCCGGTTCGAGGGCGTTGAGGACCCGGCGCAGCTTCCAAACCTGGTTGAGCTCGCCCCGCTCGAACAGGAGCTGCTCCTGGCGGGTGGAGCTGGCGTTGACGTCGAGGGCCGGGTAGATGCGGCGCTCGGCCAGCTTGCGGTCGAGCTTGAGCTCCATGTTGCCCGTGCCCTTGAACTCCTCGAAGATCACCTCGTCCATCTTCGAGCCCGTCTCCACCAGCGCAGTGGCCAGGATCGTCAGCGATCCCCCTTCTTCGATGTTGCGGGCCGCCCCGAAGAAGCGCTTGGGGGGGTAGAGGGCACCCGTGTCGATGCCGCCGGACATGATGCGCCCCGTGGCGGGGGCGGCCAGGTTGTAGGCCCGGGCCAGGCGGGTGATGCCGTCGAGCACGATCACCACGTCCTGGCCCAGCTCGACGAGCCGCTTGGCCCGCTCCAGGGCCAGCTCGGCCACCTGGGTGTGCTCGTCGGAGGGGCGGTCGAACGTCGAGGAGACCACGTCGCCCCTGACCGAGCGGCGGAAGTCGGTGACCTCCTCGGGCCGCTCGTCGACGAGCAGCACGATCAGCTTCACCTCGGGGTTGTTGGCCTCGATGGAGTGGGCGATCTGCTTGAGCACGGTCGTCTTGCCCGCCTTGGGCGGGGACACGATCAGCCCTCGCTGGCCCTTGCCGATGGGCGAGACGAGGTCGACGATGCGGGCGATCATGTTGTTGGAGTCGCCCGGCACCTCCAGGCGGAGCTTGGAGTCGGGGAACAGCGGGGTCAGGTCCTCGAAGCGGGGCCGGGCGCGGGCCTCGTCGGGGGTCATGCCGTTCACCGTGTCGATGCGCAGCAGGGCCGGGTACTTCTCGTTGCTGCCCGCCGGCCGGCTGGCGCCGTGGACGTAGTCGCCCTTGCGCAGTGCGAACCGGCGCACCTGGCTGAGCGACACGTAGGCGTCGCGCGGGCCGGCCAGGAACCCGCCCGTGCGCAGGAACCCGTAACCCTCGTCCCTGAGGTCGAGCAGGCCCTCGGCGGGGACGAGCTCACCCTGGTAGTTCTGGGGGTCGATACCCCGGTCCTGCTGGAGGTCCCGCTCGCCCCGGTCGCGGCCCCGGCGGCGGCGGCTGCGCCGGTTGCCGGGCTCGCCCTGGTTGTCGGCCCCTCGCCCACCCCGGTCCTGGTCG
>JBFMCT010000038.1 GCA_040754375.1 Actinomycetota bacterium | reverse complement strand
CGCCGGCCGTCCCACCGCAGGGCACGCCGGCCGTCCCACCGGCCGCCACGCCGGCCGTCCTACCGCAGGGCACGCCGGCCGTCCCACCGGCCGCCACCCCGGCCGTCCCACCGCAGGGCACGCCGGCTCCCGGCCCGCCCCCGCTGGCCTCGGACGTCGGTGACGAGACGACATTCGTGGTGCCGGCGGCTTGGGAGCGTCAGGCCGAGCCGTTCCGGGGGCGGCGGCCCGTCCCCGACGTGAGGCTCGACCCCCGGGTCGTCCGGGCGCGGGCGGCTGAACTGTGGCGGCAACAGCAGGACGCCGTGCGCCGTGTCCTCTCCCATCCGTCGTCGGACGCGGCCCTGGCGGACCGAGCCCTGATCTACCTCGACGGCACCCCTGGCCACCGGCAGGACGACCCGGTGGGGCCGGCCGTGGCCGTGGCCGTCCTGTGCACATCGCTCTTCTGGACGGGCCGGGAGCTGGCGGCGCTGGCGGCCGACGACCTCGTCCTGGGTCACGGGGCGGCCGTCTCGGCCGAGGTCGGGGCGCGCATGGCCGGGGTCGAGGTCGTCACCCGCCATAGCCAGGCCGGGCTCGAGCAGTGGGTGGTCGCGGCCGGGCCGGCCGGGCCCGGTGGCTTCGGCGCGGGAGTGCTGGAGCCCGTGCTCACCAGGCTGCGCCGGCACCTGGCGGACGCCGCCGACGACACCTACGCCGAAGCCGTGCGGCGCCTGTCCGAGCTCCGCCACGGCCCCTGGGCCGTCCGTGTGGTCACGAGCTACCTCGCCCCCACCGAGCAGCACTGGGTGGAAGAGGACGTGGCGGACTTGCCCACGCTGGCCCCCGGCGCCCTCCATTGGCCCATGCTCCTGGCGTCGGTGACCACCCGATCCCAGGCCGAGGTGGTCCTGGCTGTGACCAGTCCCTGGGCCCTTTCCCGACGGTCGAGCCTGCTCTACACGGTGGCCGCCAACCTGGGGACTGAGGCGGCCGGCCCCCTGGCCGCCCTGCTCGACCGTGACGTCGACGCCGCCACGACCAAGAGGCTGCTGGGCCTGATCGCCGCCCTGCCCAGCGACCAGGCCTTCGGGGCGCTCGCCGACCGCATCGACCGCAAGCTCGTCCCCGCCGCCCTCGTGGAGATGGCCGGGCGCTACCCCGCCCGTGCTCTGCGCCTGCTGGCCACCCGGGCGTCGGGCCCCGACATCAAGGCCCGTTCGTGCCGGCAGTTGCTGCGCGGCCACCTGCTCTCGCACCCCGGGCTGGCCGACCGCCTGGCCCCCGAGTTGGACGCGCCCTCGCGCCGCGTCGTCGAGTCGGTGACCGCGGCCTCCGCCGGCGTCCCCGAAGCGGCCGCTGAGGCCCTGCCCGCCTTGCTGGTGACGCCGCCGTGGGAGAGCCGTAAGCGGGCCGCCGAGCCGGCGGTCGTGCCCGGCCTCCAACCACCGCCCGGGCTCACCCTCAGATGGGAGCCGGGCGAGCAGCAGGAGTGGGCGCAGGTGGTCGTCGGCCCGCGTTGGGCCCGGCCCGAGGCCAGGGACTGGCCGGCGGCCGTCGCTGCCGCGCTCGACCCCGACAGCAGGGCCCAGTACGAGGCCCTCGACATCCTGGCGGCGGCCCCGCCCGAAGTGGTCCGCCCTCACCTGGCCCGGTTCGTCCCCCGGTACACCTGGGACGCCCTGCCCGCCCTGCGGCGGATCCTCGGCGGGGTGGGCGAGGAGGCCGCCGCCTTCACGGTGCGCACGGTGGTCACCCGACCCACCACGCTCGCACCTGCGTTACTGCCCATCGAAGGGGCGGCCGTGGCCTCGCTCATGGCCGAGTGGCTCGTGCGCTCCAAGTCCCTGCGCCCTCTGGCCCGGTCCTGGCTCGACCGCCACCCCCAGGCGGCCGCCCGCGACCTGGTCCCCGCCGCCCTCGCCAAGCTGGGCAAGGACCGCACGGCCGCCGAGGCCGCCCTTCGTGCCCTCGACCGAGCTGGGCACCGTCAGGCGGTCCGGGAAGCGGCGGCGTCCTACGGGGACGAGGCCCTGGTCGCCATCGACGCCACCATCGACGCCGACCCTCTCGAAAGGCCCACTCGGGCCCCGGCTCTGCCGTCTTGGCTGGTACCCGCTCACCTCCCCCCGGTGTTGCTGGCCGGCCGGGAGGCGGTCCTGCCGGTATCGGCTGTCGCCCATGTCTGCACCGTGCTCGCCCTGTGCCAGCCGGGTGAGCCCTACGCGGGCGTCGAGGTCGTCAAGGCGGCCACCGACCCGGCGGCGCTGGCCGAGATGGCCTGGGGCCTCTTCGAACGCTGGCAGGGGGCGGGGTTCCCCTCGAAGGACGGCTGGGTGCTGGAGGCTCTCGGGCTGGTGGGCGACGACGAGACGGTTCGGCGGCTGGCCCCGCTGGTGCGGGCCTGGCCGGGCGAAGGCGGTCACGCCCGGGCCGTCGCCGGCCTCGAGGTCCTCGCCAGCATCGGCTCGGACCTCGCTCTTACTCACCTGCACGCCATAGCCGAGAAGGCCAGGTTCAAGGGCCTCAGGAACAAGGCCCGCCAGAAGATGGATGAGGTGGCCGACGGGCTCGGTCTCAGCGCCGATCAGCTGGCTGACCGGCTCGTCCCCGATTTCGGCCTCGACCAGGACGGGACGATGGTCCTCGACTACGGGCCGCGGCGCTTCACCGTCGGGTTCGACGAGCAGCTCAAGCCGCTCGTGGCCGACGAGGACGGTTCCCCCCGAAAGCTCCTGCCCCGGCCGTCGGCCAACGACGACCAGGCGTTGGCCTCAGCTGCTTACGCCGCATTTGGCGCGCTCAAGAGAGATGTGAAGTCCGTCGCCGCCGACCAGGTAAGGCGCTTCGAGCGGGCCATGGTCATGGGGCGCCGGTGGACCGCCCGTGAACAGCGGGCCCTGTTCGTCCAACACCCCCTTCTCTGGCACCTGAGCCGCCGCCTTGTGTGGGCCACCTTCGACGCTCGCGACCAGGTGACCGGATCGTTCCGGGTGGCCGAGGACCGCACCTTGGCCGACGTCAGCGACACCGAGGTGTTCGTCGACGGGGACGCCGCCGTCGGGATCGCCCACCCCCTACAGATCGCCGGGCAACGGGCCGCCTGGTCCGAGCTCTTCTCCGACTACGAGATCCTCCAGCCCTTCCCGCAGTTGGGCCGGGACACTTGGGAGCTCACCCCCGCGGAGCGCGAGGCCAAGGTCCTCGCCCGCGTGAGCGGGCTCATCGTCGAGACCGGGCGAGTGCTCGGCCTGGCCCATCGGGGTTGGGACCGCGGCCCGGTGATGGACGGCGGGGTCTCGGCCATCGTCCAGAAGCCCGTGCGGGGTGGAGCGGTGGCGGTCATCGACCTCGACCCCGGCATCGTCGTGGGTTCGCCGATGGAGTGGAAACAGCAGAGGGTCACGGGCGTGTGGTTGAGCGCAGGCTTGGCCGAGTGGCCCAACCCCGACGGCGACCGCCCGTTCTCGGTCCTCGACGACATCGCCGCATCCGAGCTCGTCCGAGACCTCGAACACCTGCGGGGCTGAGCCCTGGCAGCCTGAGGACCATGGCCCGCTCCTCCCGACCCCCCGACCCTGCCCCGCCCGCCCCGGTCGACAGTGTTCCCGACCGGGCCGCCGGCATGGCCGAGAACGTTCAGCGACCGCCCGCCGAGGTGCGCTGGGCGCGGGAACTTCAACGGCTGCGGGACGCCGACAGGGGCGATCGGCCGCCGGGGTGGCACCTGAGCCTCGACGCCGCCCGGCGGTTCATCGTCGGCGACCCGCGAGCCAAGGTCGAGCGCAAGTTCGTCGGTGACCCGTCGCTGATCGACCGAGCCCTGGTGACGTTGGCCACCAGCCGGGGCCTGCTGCTGGTCGGCGAACCCGGCACGGCCAAGTCCCTGCTCTCCGAGCTCCTGGCCGCGGCCGTTTCCGGGGACTCGACGCTGACCATCCAAGGAGGGGCGTCGACGACCGAGGACCAGATCCGCTACGGCTGGAACTACGCCTTGCTGGTGGCCGAAGGCCCGTCCGAACGCTCACTGGTGCCCGCCCCCGTCCTGCGAGCTCTGCGTTCGGGCAGCATCGTGCGCTTCGAGGAGATCACCCGCTGCCCGCTCGAGGTGCAGGACTCCCTGCTCGCGGTGCTGTCCGACCGGGTGATGGCCATCCCCGAGCTGACCGGCCCGGGCGCCATGGTCTACGCGGTTGACGGCTTCAACGTGATCGCCACGGCCAACACCCGTGACCGAGGCGTCAATGAGATGAGCGCCGCCCTCAAGCGTCGGTTCAACTTCGAGACGGTGTTCCCGATCGCCGACTTCGAGACCGAGATGGCCCTCGTGGAGGCCGAGGCCACGGCCCTTCTCCGGCGCTCGGGCGTGACCACCGCACCCCGCCGCGACGTGCTCGAAGTGCTCGTCACCACCTTCCGCGAGCTCCGCTCGGGCATCACCGAGCACGGTGACCCGCTCGAGCGCATGTCGTCGGTCATGAGCACCGCCGAGGCGGTATCGGTAGCCCATGCCGTGGGCCTGCGGGGATGGTTCCTGCGCCGTGAGGCGGGCAACGAAGCCGACATCGTCGAGTGCTTGGGCGGTACAGCGGCCAAGGACGACGCCGAGGACCTGGCCCGCCTGCGGCGCTACCTCGAACAGCAGGTGCCCAGGAAGAAGGGCCGCCACTGGAAGGCTCTCCACGAATCCCGCCACGTCCTGCCCGGCTGACGATGCCGGCGACCTTCATCGGCGTGCGCCACCACAGCCCGGCTTGTGCCCGCCTCGTGCGAGCCACGGTCCGGGACCTGCGCCCCGCCCACGTGCTGGTCGAGGGCCCGGCCGACATGAACGAGCGGATGGACGAGGTGCTCCTCGACCACGACCTGCCCGTGGCCATCTTCACCAGCTACCGCGAGGGGCCCCGGCATCACGCCTCGTGGAGCCCGCTGTGCGCCCATTCGCCCGAGTGGATCGCGCTCACCGAGGGCCGGGCGGTGGGTGCCGAGGTCCGGTTCATCGACCTCCCGGCGTGGCACCCCGCCCTGGCGGCGCGCTCCAACCGGTACTCCGACGCCGAACGGCGCCACAGCGACGCCGTCGAGAGGCTGTGTGCCGTCTACGCCGTCGACAACGTCGACACGCTGTGGGACCACCTGTTCGAGGTCGACCCTCCCTCGACCATCATGGACGAACTGGTCGCATACTTCGACCTGGTCCGCGGGGACGCCGACGCATCCGCGGAAGACACCGAGCGCGAGGCCCACATGGCCGAGTGGGTACGGGCGGCCGTGGCTGATGCCGGCCCACGGCCCGTCGTCGTGGTGACCGGCGGGTTCCACCGCCCGGCGCTCGTCGCCCGCCTGGCCGGGGGAGTCCCGCCGGTCCCCGACTCGTGGCCCATCGTCGCGGACATGCCTCCGGGCGCCCTTGGTGGCAGCTACCTCGTGCCCTTCTCGTTCCGGCGGCTGGACGCCTTCTCGGGCTACCAGTCAGGGATGCCGTCGCCCCGCTACTACCAGCGCCTGTGGGAGGCCGGTCCCGAAGCCGCTGGCGAGGAGATAGTCGGCTCGGTGGTCGACCGGCTGCGGGGCCGGCGCCAGCCCGTGTCGACCGCCGACCTGGTCGCCGCCCGTGCCCTCGCTCTGGGCCTGGCTCGCCTCCGCGGCCATCACGTCCCGAGCCGGGCCGACGTCCTCGATGGCCTGGTCAGTGCTCTCGTCACCGACGCTCTCGACCGCCCGCTGCCGTGGACGGGAAGGGGGCAACTGGCGGTCGGGACCGACCCCGTAGTGGTGGAGATGGTGGCAGCGCTGGCCGGTGACGTGGTGGGACGGCTCCATCCGGCGACTCCCCACCCCCCACTGGTGGCCGCCGTGGAGGCTGACCTGGCCCGCTACGGGATCCCCGAGAACGGACGGGTCGACCTCGACCTGAGCCTCGACGTCGACCTGGGGCGTAGCCGCGTGCTGCACCGGCTGCGGGCCATCGGTGTCCCCGGGTACAGGCGCCTGTCGGGCCCGTGGCCCGGAGCTCACCCGGTGCTGGGCGAGAGCTGGCAGATCACCCGTGGCGACGAGTGGCTCTCCGCTCTGATCGAGGCCGGGTCGTTCGGGGCGACGCTCGGCCAGGCGGCGGCGTCCGCCACCGGCGACCTCTTCGACCAGGCCGGCAGCGACCCCGTCGAGCTGGCTGGCGTGCTCTTCGGTGCCGCTTTGTGCGGCCTGGACGAGCTCTCGGGACAGGTCGTGGCCCGGGCCGCATCCCTGGTCGGGACGGTCACCGACCTGCCTGGGCTGGGGGCCCTGCTGGCCACCGCCCTGGGCTTGTGGCGCCACGACCGCCTCCTCGGCACGGCCGGGAGCCCGGCCCTGGGCGCCTTGATCGACGCGGCCACCACCCGTGCCCTGTGGCTGGTCGAAGGAACCAGGGGAGGTCCGGCTCCCGCTGACGAGGGCCGCCTGGGTGCCGTGGTCGCAGTGCGCGACGCCACCCTCTACGCCCAGGACGTGCTGGCGATCTCCCGGCCGGCGGTGGCCGCCACCTTCGTCCGGTCAGCAGCCCCCGACCGGCCTCCCGACCTGCGGGGCGCGTCAGTGGGCATGGCGAGGGTGCTGGGCCCCCCCGGGGACGGCGCGTCCCTCGAAGGCGCCTCCCTCGGGGGGGCCGTCCGGGGAGCGGCCCTGGCCGACACCTTTGGGGACTTCCTGGCCGGCTTGTTCGCCGTCGCCCGTGAGGAGGTGCTGGCCGAGGGCGAAGCGGGTGTGTTGGGTGTCGTCGACGACGTCATCACGGCCATGTCCGAGCCCGATTTCCTGGCGGCTATCGCCCCGCTCCGCCTGGCCTTTTCGTGGTTCCCGCCCCGCGAGCGCCAGGCCATCGCCGAGAGGCTGCTGGAGCGGCGGGGCCTCAAGGGCTCGGCTTCGTCGCTCCTGCGGTTGCGGGCTGACGCCGAGCTGTTGGTGCGAGCCCGCTTGGTCGAGGCCAGGGTCGACGACCTCCTGGTCCGCGAGGCCCTGTTGGAGGACGGCACCGGGACCGGCCCCGTTCCCACCGGCGAGGGCACTGATGGCTGAGCTCGACCCGGCGCTGGAGCGCTGGCGGCTCGTGCTGGGCGAGGCAGGGTCGGTTTGCATGGGCGGGTCCGCGCTGTCGGGGGACGCGGCCGGGCGCGATGCCGCCCTCGACTGGTTGTACCAGCGTGACCACGAGCTCGACCGGCGGGGCGTCCGGCGCTCGGCTGGCCTCGGGCCGTCGCCTCTCACCACCGTCGCCTGGCTGGACGAGGTCCACCGGCTGTTCCCCAAAGAGACGATCGAGCGGCTCGAGCGCGACGCCGTCGAGCGCTACGAGATCCACGAGGTGGTCACCGACCCCAACGTCCTCGAGCGGATCGAGCCAAACGCGACCCTGCTGCGGGCCGTACTACGCACCAAGCACCTCATGAACCCCGACGTCTTGCGGCTGGCCCGGCGGATCGTCGAGGAGGTCGTGCGCCAGTTGACCGAGAAGCTGGCCACCGAGTTCCGCCTGGCCTTCAGCGGGGCTCGCGCCCGCCGGCCCAGCCGTCGGCCCCGGGCCAACGACTTCGACTTCCGCCGGACGATCCTGGCCAACCTGCGCCACTACCGGCCCGACGAGCGCCGGCTCTACGTCGAGCGGGCGTACTTCCAGTCACGCCACCGGCGCCACCTCGACCAATGGCAGGTCGTCCTGCTGGTGGACCAGTCGGGTTCGATGGCCGCTTCGGTCATCCACTCCGCCGTCACAGCCGCCTGCCTTTGGGGGCTTCCGGGCGTCCGCACTCACCTCGTGGCCTTCGACACCGCGGTCGTCGACCTGACCGCCGACATCGACGACCCCGTCGAGCTGCTGATGAGGGCCCAGCTCGGGGGCGGGACCGACATCGCCCAGGCGGTGGCCTACGGGGCCCAGCTCGTCGATCAGCCTCGGCGCACGATCATGGCCGTCATCTCGGACTTCTACGAAGGCGGTGATCCTTCGCGGCTGGTCCGGACGGTAAAGGGGCTGGTCGAGCAGGGCACCCACGTCCTGGGCTTGGCCAGCCTCGACGACCAGGCCAACCCCGACTACGACCGGGAGCTGGCCCAGCAACTCGCCGATGTCGGCGCCCAAGTCGGGTCCATGACCCCCGGCGAGCTGGCCGGCTTCCTGGCCGACAGGATCGGGGGCCTGTAGGCGTGCGCGCTGACCTGGTGGCCCTGACCGACGGATCGCTGGCCGCCCTGGCCAACCGGGGGATCGTGAAGCGGGCGGCGCGCGAGGTGGCCGAGGGCCTGGGCCCCGAACTCGCCGAGACGGAGGGCGCCGTCACCGCCACCTTCCCTGACGGGACGACGGTGCTGCTCCCTGTGGGTAAGACCTTGGGGCAGGGCCGTTGTTCCTGCCCGGCCTCGGGAGTGTGCCGCCACCAGGTCATGCTGGCGATGGCCTACCGCCAGAGGTTGGCCAGGGCCGGGGACGGGGAGCCCGCCCCAGCGCGCGCCCTCGCCCGTGAGCGCACGTGGTCGCCCGCCCAGTTCAGCGACGCCGAGCTCGAGGCCTACGTCGGCAGCCGGCTGCTGGCTGAGGCCCGACGGGCCTTCCGGTCGGGGTACCGGGCACGCGTGCGGAGAGCCGGGGACGGGCAGGCCGAGCCGGCCGCCGAGCTGGCGACCTGCACGGTGCGCTTCTTGGTGCCGGGGGAACTGGGCTACGCCCGCGTCGACGCCGCCCGAGGCACGCGCCAGGACGCGGTGGCGCTGGCCGTCTGGGCCTTCCGGAAGGCCGACGAGCTCGGGCTCGGGGGCCCGGTCGTCGATGTCGAAGTGGGCGGCCCGGAGGCCGTGACCGCCGGCAGGCACGGCCTCGAGGCCCTGCTTGCCCTCCTGGCCGATCTCCTGTCCGACGGCGTGACCGGCACCGGGCCCGAGGTCGCCACGGCCATAGCCCAGGTTCGGCAGGCCCTCGACGGCCGCAACCTGCGGTGGCCGGTCGACGTCCTCGACGACCTGACCGGTCAGATCGAGGCCTACCGTTCCCGCAGCTCGGGCTACGAACCCCGTCGAGCGGCCGAGGTCGTGGCCGAGGCGATCGCCCGCCACCGGTGTGCCACCGGAGGGGGCGCGTCCTCGCCGGCCCAGGTGCTCGGCACCGAGGAGGCGGCCGAGACACCCCTGCGCCTGCTCCGGCTGACGGGGCTGGGTGCCCGGGCCACCGGTGACGACCGGAGCCGGTCCCTCGAGGTCTACCTGGCCCAGCCCGACGCCGGCGTGGTGCTCGCCCTTCGCCGCCGGGCCGAGGCGAGCGGCGGGACGGGCGGTGCTCCGGCGCCCCTGGCCTCCGAGCTCGGACGCCGCCGGGCGGGCGGTGCCCGGCTGGCCGCCCTGGCGTCGGCCAACGTGGTCACCGAGTCGGCCGTGCGGGCCGCCAACCGGGTGGTGCGCTTCTCCGAGAGCCGGGTGGCCAAGACATCGGTCACGCCTTCGTCCGGACGGTGGGACGAACTGCCCGAGGGCATCCTGGTGCCCGACTTGGACGCCGAGGCGGCCCGCCTGGCCGGGCTGGCGCCCTCGGTCGTGCGGGCCAGAGTGGTCGCCGAGTCGGTCCGAGCGGTCCCCGTCGAAGCCCTAGACGACCTGTACTACGTGCCCGGCGAGCAGCGGCTGCGCGCCACCGTGTCGGCTCCTGTAGGCCGGGCTGCGGTGGTGTTCACCCACTCGGCGGCCACGCCCGGGGCCGTCGACGCCCTGGCTCGTGCCCTGGCCGGGGAGGACGGACCGGTTCGCTTCGTGGCCGGTCACCTGCGCCGGCGCAGCGGCGGCATCGAACTGGAGCCGACGGCCGTGGTCACGGGCAGCACGGTGGTCGTCCCCGCCTTCGCCGAGGCCGAGCCCCGGGCCATCGAAGCCGCGCCGGTGGTGGTCACGGGCCCTATGGCCAACGCGGTGGACGCGGCGCTCGACGTGGCCGCCGATCTCCTCCACAGGGGGCTCCGCAATCTTCCGCCGAGCTGGTGGCCGCGAGCCGATCACGCCGCCCGGGGCCTGGGCG
This sequence comes from Actinomycetota bacterium, assembly GCA_040754375.1. Classification (NCBI taxonomy): domain Bacteria; kingdom Bacillati; phylum Actinomycetota; species Actinomycetota bacterium. Next base: position 20,425 of record JBFMCT010000038.1, on the reverse strand, counting down.
CGGTCGGCCTGACCCGGGCGGGCGCGGCCCTGGCCACCCTGGCCGATGTGGCTCGCTACCGGGGCCCGGACTGTGTCGAGCGTTGGGCCGACGCCTATCTGCGCCTTCTCGTGACAGCCGAGCAGTTGTAGGAGGCCGGTGGGGCCCGCGCTGGGACGTGCCGTAGCATGGCCGGCCGTGGCCGCCCCCCGGAGAGCGCCCCAGACCGCCGCCTCCCGTGGTGGGGCCGAGCGGGCGCTGGGTGACCTGAGGGCCGGGGTGTCGCGGATGGCCGACGCCTTGTTCCGGCTCGACACCGCCCCGGAGCTGGCCCTGGTGCGGGACGGGAGCGCGATGGTCGGCCAGTCGGCCGTCCTGGCCGGGGAGGCGACGGCCCGGCTCCGTTCGGCGTGGGAGCTCTACCCGGTGCTGACGTCGGCCGTCGACGCTCTGGAGGAGGCCGTGGCCGGGCGCCGGGAGGCGGAGGCCGAGCGCCTCCTGGGCCCCTCGGGCGTGGCCCTGCCCGACGGCACGTCGACGTCCCCAGCGGCCCTGCTGGCGTCACTGGAGGACGACTTGGAGGCGGCCCAGGAGTCCGCGGGGCGGCTGGCGGCGGCCTGGCGCGACACGGTCCCCCGGCTCGACCGGGCCTCGGCCACGCTGGCCATGGTCGAGGCACGAGCCTCCGACCTCGGCGTGGGCGGCCCGGACGTCGTCCAGGCCCGTTCCCTGCTCTCCGACCTCGTCCGGCAGTCGGCTGCCGACCCTCTCGGCATCGACCCAGGCCCCGCGGAGCGGGCGGTCGAGCGCGCCCGTGCCCGCGTGGAGTCCCTCGTCGAGCAGCGGGCCTCGCTGCCGGCCGACCTCGAAGGGGCCCGCCGCACTCTGGCCGAGATCAGTGGGGCCATCGACGCCGGCCGCCACGCTCTGGCCGCCACCCGGTCGCGCATCGCCGGCCCGTCGGGCACGCTCGAGCCCCTCGACCCCGCCCTCCTCGACGCCGGTCCTTCGGCCCTGCGCCCGTGGCTGGGCCGGCTCGAGGCGGCCGCCGCGGCCGGCAACTGGGTCACGGCCGCCCCCGGCCTCGACCAGTGGCAGCAGGAGGCCGACCGCCTGCTCCACCGGGCCCGGGCGGTGCTGGCGGCCAACCAGGCCCCGCTGGCCCAGCGCAACGACCTGCGGGGCCTGCTCGACGGGTTCCGGGCCAAGGCAGGGGCCGTGGGCCGGGCCGAGAGCCCCACGCTCACCGCCCTCTACCGGGCCGGTCGCGACGCCCTCTACACCGTTCCCTGCCACCTCGACACGGCCGAGGCCCGGGTCCGGGACTTCGTGGCCGCCGTCAATACGCCCGAGCCCGACCCCGGGCCCGGGCCGCCCGGGCCGCCTGGGCCCGAGCTCGACGACCGGGGGTTGCGGTGAGCGACCCGCGGGCGGGTACGGCCTGCGGTGAACCGGGCTGTGGGGGGACGGTCCTCGACGACGGCTACTGCGACACCTGCGGGGCCAAGGCCAAGCCCCCCGGGCCGAGCCGTTCCTCGGCCCCGGGAGGGGCCGGCGGACCGGCGCCATCGGCCAGCCGGTCGTTCGCCACCGGGTCGCGCCGGGCCGGGGGTTCTCGGCGGTTGGCCTCGGCCCGCACGGCTAGCGCCCGCTCCCGCAGTTCGCTGGGCTCGGGCCTGGTCGACGTGCCGCCCGCTCCCCTCATCGACCCCACCGGGCTGATCATGGCCGACCCCCAGGTCAAGGAGGACAAGCGGTTCTGCTCCCGGTGCGGTTCGGCGGTGGGACGCAGCCAGGGGGGCAAGGCCGGTCGTTCACGTGGCTTCTGCCCGTCGTGCCGCAACCCCTACGACTTCCTGCCGAAGCTCCAGCCCGGCGAGCTGCTGGCCGGCCAGTACGAGGTGGCCGGCTGCCTGGCCCACGGTGGTCTGGGGTGGATCTACCTGGTGCGCGACCGGGCCGTGCACGGCCGCTGGTCGGTGCTCAAGGGGTTGCTCGATTCCGGGGACGAGGCGGCCATGGCGGTGGCCGTGAGCGAGCGCCGCTTCCTGGCCCAGATCGACCACCCCAGCATCGTGCAGATCTACAACTTCGTGACCCACAAGGGCGCCGGCTACATCGTCATGGAGTACGTGGGCGGCCCCTCGCTGAAGCAGCTCCTGAAGCGGCGCCAGGAGGCCAACGGCGGCCAGCCCGACCCCCTGCCCCCCGAGCAGGCCATCGCCTTCGTGCTCGCCATCCTGCCCGCCTTCGCCTACCTCCACGGGCGGGGCATGGTCTACTGCGACTTCAAGCCTGACAACCTCATCCAGGTCGAGGACCAGGTGAAGCTCATCGACCTGGGGGGAGTACGCCACATCGACGACCCCGTGGGCGACATCTACGGGACGGTGGGCTTCCAGGCCCCCGAGATCGCCGAGATGGGCCCGTCGGTGGCGTCGGACATCTACACCATGGGGCGCACCCTGGCCGTTCTCACCATGGACTTCCGGGGCTACCAGGGCACCTTCGCCCACTCCCTGCCCGACCCCGCCGACCACCCCGTGCTGGCCCGGTTCCCCTCCTTCCACCGGTTCCTGCTCAAGTCGACCGCCGAACACCCCGACGACCGCTTCCAGTCGGTGACCGAGGCCGGCGACCAGCTCATGGGTGTGCTGCGCGAGGTGATGGCCCTGACGACGGGCCTGCCCCACCCCGGCCCCAGCGCCAACTTCGGGGCGCCCCGGGGCGACGAGGGCCTGCCCCCGCTCACGGTCGCCCCCGGAGACCAGTCGGCCGGCTTCCTCACCAGCCTGCCCGCCGACCCCGCCGAGGTCGTGCGGGCCATCGCCGAGGGGGTGACGGCCGGCCAGCTGGAGGAGACGGGCGAGGTCAGGCTGCGGCGGGCGCGCGCCCTGCTCGAGCTGGGTGAGCGTGATGCCGCCCTGGCCGAGGTTGCGGCCGTGGAGGCGGCCGATCCTTGGGAGTGGCGGGCCGTGTGGCTGCGGGGGGTGGCCGCCCTGAGCGCCGGGGACGTGGCCGGGGCGGCGGCCGCCTTCGAGCGCTGCATGTTCGAGGTGCCGGGGGAACTGGCGCCCAAGCTGGCCGCCGGCGTGTGTGCCGAGCGGGCCGGTGACCTGTCGACGGCGGCCGCCTTGTACGGCGCGGTGTCGGCCGTGGACCCCGCGTATGTGGCCGCCACCACCGGCCTGGCCCGTTGCCGCCTCGCCCAGGACGACCTCGACGGCGCCCTGAAGGCTTGGAGCCGGGTCCCGCCCACCCACCGGGCCTACGGCGATGCCCGGGTCTCGGCGGTGAGGGCGCTGGTGGCCAACGGACGGTTCGCCGAGGCGGCCGACACCCTCGAAGGCCTGCGGCTGGAGCCCCGCCCCCGGGCCGAGCTAGACGTGCTCGTCTTCGAGACCGCCCTCTCCGGGCCGGCTACTGGCCGGGCCCGCCCCGATCCCCGGGTACGGGTCCGGGGCCATGCCCTCGACGAAGACGGCGCCCGCCGGGGGCTGGAGGAGGCGTGCCGTGCCCTGGCCCGGCTGACCTCCGACCCGGCCGAGCGGGTACGGCTGGTGGACCGGGCCAACGAGGTCCGGCCCTTCTCGGTAGTGTGACGGCGATGCGGGCGGTCGCAGTCGTCCTCTGCCCCGCCTGCGGCGAGCAGGCATCCGCGTCCGACCGCTTCTGCGAGGCCTGTGGCGAGGAACTGGGCGGCGGGCCAGGTGGGCCGGGCACCGGCCTCGACGGCGCCTCTGGAGGGCCGGGGCCGGCGGCCAGCCAGCCATCTTGTGGTTCGTGCGGCACCGAGGACCCGTGGCTCGACGGTTACTGCTCGGTGTGCGGGGCCAAGGAGCCTGACCTCCGTGACCACCTGGAGGCCGCCCTCGGCGGCCTCGGGGCGGTGACCGACCGGGGCCGGCGCCACTCCCGCAACGAGGACGCCATGGCCGTGGGCCTCGGTGCCGGATGGCTGGCGGCCGTCGTATGCGACGGCGTGTCCCAGAGCCAGCGACCCCAGGACGCCTCGCAGGCGGCGGCCGACGCCGCGCTGGCCGAGCTGCTGGCTTCGCCGCCTGGGCCGGCCCAGATGCTGGCCGCCTACTCGGCGGCCCGGGAGGCCGTGCTCTCGCTCCCCTACGACGAGGGGGCCGACCTCGGGCCACCCTCTTGTACCTACCTCGCCGCCACGGTCGCCGGCTCCCACGTGGTGCTGGCCGCCCTGGGCGACTGCCGGGCCTACTGGGTGGGTGACGGCGGCCCGCTCCAGCTCACGGCCGACCACGGGTGGGCGGCGGAAGCGGTGGCCGCGGGGATGCCGGTCGACGAGGCCCGCTCAGACCCCCGGGCTCACGCCGTCACCCGGTGGCTGGCGGCCGACGCTGACCCCACCTGGCAGCCCGACGTGGCGGCCTTCGACGCGCCCGGCCCGGGCCTGCTGCTGCTGGCCTCCGACGGCCTGTGGAACTACGCCCCCGAGCCCGCCGAGCTGGCGGCCGTCATCGCTGGGGCCGGTGACCCCGGGGCCGCCGACTACCCGGCCGGTGATCCCGGGGCCGGCGGTCCGAAGGCCGGTGATCCCCGGGCCGCCGACTACCCGGCCGCTGGTCCCGGGGCCGCGGACTACCCGGCCGGTGATCCCGGGGCCGGCGGTCCGAAGGCCGGCGCCGGTTCGTTGGCCGCCGAACCCGTGGCCGCCGAACCCGTGGCGGCCGAGCCCGTGGCCAATGGCGCCGCGGCCAACGTCCCCGGGGCCAGCGTCACCGACGCCGGCCCGCACGCCCTTGGCGGTCCCGACGCCGGCCCGGTCGCGCCCGGCGAGAGCCCGCTCGACCTCGCCCGCCGGCTGGTGGCGTTCGCCCTCTCGTCGGGGGGTTCGGACAACATCACGGTGGCTGTTGTCTCCGTGCCGGCCGCCGCACCGGCCCCGACGGCCACCGCACCTGCCCCTGCCCCTACCGACTCGGAAGGACCGGTCCCGACATGAGCTTCACGGCCAGTACGTACCAGAACCCCTACCTCCACGCCGGGGCCACCGAGGTACACGCCGTGGTCACGGTGACGGGCACCGGCGAGGTGGTGGTCGGTGCCCCGCCCGAGAGGGCGGTAGCGCTGATCATCGACACCAGCGGCTCCATGGCCCATCCCGAGGCCAAGATCCGGGCCGCCCGCCAGGCCGCGGCCGCGGCCGTCGAGAACGTGCCCGACGGCACGTGGTTCGGCGTGGTCTCGGGCAGCCACGTTGCCCACTGGGTCTACCCCGGCGGCTCCGATCTGGCCCGGGCCGACGAGCGCACCCGGTCGGAGGCGGTCAGCGCCGTTCGGGCCTTGGCGGCCGAGGGCGGGACGGCCATCTCCACATGGCTCGACCTGGCCCGGACGGCCTTCGATCTCCACCCCGGGGCCATCCGGCTGGCCTACCTGCTCACCGACGGCCGCAACGAGAGCGAGAAGCGTTCGCAACTGGAGGCCGCGCTGGCCCGCTGTGCCGGTGTCTTCCAGTGCGACGCCCGGGGCATCGGCACCGACTGGGACGTGTCCGAGCTGCGCCTGATCACCTCGTCGCTGCTGGGCGAGGTCGACCTCATCGCCGCTCCCGACGACATGGACGACGACTTCCGGGCCTTCCTCGACCGGGCCATCGGCAAGGACGTGGCCGACGTGCGCCTGCGGCTCTGGGCCCCCCAGGGGTCCTCGGTACGGTTCGTGCGCCAGGTCGCCCCCTCCATCGAGGACCTCACGGCCAAGGCCGCGCCCGTCAACCCGCTGACCAACGACTTCCCGACGGGTGCCTGGGGCGGGGGCGAGAGCCGCGACTACCACGTGTGCGTCGACGTCCCGCCCGGTGAGGTGGGTGACGAGAAGCTGGCCGCTCGGGTCAGCCTGGTCATCGACGGCCAACCGGTGTCCCAGGCCCTGGTCAAGGCCATCTGGACCGAGGACGAGGCCCTCAGCGCCCGCATCAGCCCCGAGGTGGCCCACTACACGGGCCAGGCCGAGCTGGCCGAGGCCATCCACGACGGGCTGGAGGCCCGCAAGCAGGGCGACATCGAGGGGGCGACGGTCAAGCTGGGCCGGGCCGTCCAGCTCGCCCACCAGTCGGGCAACGAGGGGACGGTCCGCCTTCTCAAGAAGGTGGTCGACGTGGAGGACCCGGCCACCGGCACGGTCAGGGTCAAACGCAACGTCGACACCGTCGACGAGATGGCCCTCGACACCCGCTCCACCCGCACGGTGCGGGTGGCGGCCAAGCCTGCGGGTTCGTGAGGCCGAGGCCATGAGCACGACGACCTGCCCCAACGGCCACGCCTCCACGTCCGCCGACTACTGCGACACATGCGGTACCCCCATCGAGGCCGCCCCGGCTGCGCCCCCCGCCACGCCGCCCGCCACGCCGCCCGCGGCCCCGGCCCCGCCCGCGCCGCCCTGTCCCAACTGCGGGGCCGCCCGTTCTCCCGACGACGCCTTCTGCGAGGTGTGCGGCCTCGACTTCGCCACCGGCCAGCTCCCGGCCCCGCCCGCCGCCCCGCCGGGCTCGGCCCCGTCCACCCCGGCTGCCCCCGCCGGTCCGGGGGACTGGGTGGCCGTGGTGGAGGCCGACCGGGCGTTCTACGAGGGCAACGACAGCCCCGATCTGGCCATAGCCTTCCCGGCCCAGCCGGTGGCCGTCGAGGTGCCGCTGCACGGCGACGAGGTGCTGATAGGCCGGCTCAGCGAGAGCCGGGGGATCTTCCCCGATGTCGACCTGGGCCCGCCCCACGACGACCCCGGGGTGTCCCGCCGTCACGCCGTGGCCCGCCGCCGAGGCGACGGCTGGGTGGTGGCTGACCAGGGCTCGACCAACGGCACGTGGATCGGGGGGAAGATGCTCGATGAGGGTGAGGAGGTGGCCGTGGGCGACGGCGACCACGTGCTGGTGGGGGCGTGGACCCGGGTCACCTTCCGCCGGCTCCCGGAGGCGCCCGGAGGGGGCGCCATCCCGTGAGGGCCCGCCGGTGGCCACGGGCCTCGGCATCGACCACACCCGGGCAGTACCGGCTGTGGTCGGTGGGGCTGGCGGCCGCCATGGTCGTCGTGGCCCTGGCCGGTACGGCCGCGGCCGCCAACCTCGAACGCAGCACCGAGCGCATCCGCGACAACACCGGCCCCGTCCTGGTGGCCACCCAGGCCCTGGTGGCCAGCCTGGCCGAGGCCGATGCCGCGGCCACCGCGGCCTTCCTGTCCGGCCGTGACGAGGACCCCGAGCAGCGGCGCCTCTACGAGCAGGCCCTGGCCCGGGCCAGCGAGCAGCTCGAAGGCGTGGCCGCCCGCATCGGCGAGGACCCGCCCACCCACGCGGCGCTCACCGCGGTAGCCGTCCAGGTGACCCGCTACGCCGGCCTGGTGGAGGCGGCCCGCGCCCTCAACCGGGCGGGCGCACCCGGGGCCGAGGACTACCTCGTCGACGCCCTCGACCTGCTGGCCACCACCGTGGCCCAGGACACCCGTGCCCTCACATCTGCCACCCAGGAGCGCTTCGCCCAGGACGAGCGCGACCGGGACACGGGCGTGGTCCTGGCCGTGGTGCTGGGCGTTGTCGCGCTGGCCGCCCTGGTGGCCGCCCAGGTGGCCGTCACCCGCCGCACCCACCGGCTCCTCAACCCGCCCCTGGTTCTGGCCACGCTGGTCCTGGCGACCACGGTCACGTGGCTGGCGCTGGCCAACATCCGTTCGGGTGGTGACCTGGCCGACGCCCGCCGGGGCGGCTACGACTCCATCGTGCTCTCGGCCCAGGTGCAGACCTCGGGCTTCCGGGCCAAGTCCGACGAGACCGTCGCCCTGATCACCGGCGACCAGCGACGGCGGGCCTCGGCCCAGCAGGAGGCCGAGGTGTTGCTGGCCGGGCCCGTCACCGACGAGGTCGTGGCCGCTGCTCGCAGCGGCGAGCTGCTCCCAGCCGGGGGGCTCATGGCCGACGCGGCCCGGCTGGCCGACTCCGACCGCGAGAGAGCGGCGGTGGCCGAGCTTCTCGTGCGCTGGGAGCGCTACCAGCAGACCGTCCGCCTGCTCCGTTCGGCGGCCACCCCTGAGGCCGGGCGCCAGATCGCCGTGGGCCCGGCCGCGTCCACGTTCAACGGGTTCAACTTCTCGGTCGAGTCGGTGCTGGGCGACAACCGTGCCCAGTTCCTGACCGGCCTGGACCAGGCCGCCGACCGGGTCACGGGGTTGGCGGCGGTCACGCTGTTCGGACCTCTGGCCGCCGCCTTGGCCGCCATGTGGGGTTTCCAACTGAGGATCAGGGAGTACCGGTGAGCCCGATCATCGTCCCAACGCCGTCCGGGCGGTCACACCTGACCCGCCGCCGCTTCCTGGGTCTGAGCGCGGCGGCCGTGGCCGCGCTGGCCGCCGGGTGCACGTCGGGCGGCGGCCCTCCGGCGGTGACCGGGGGAACGGGCCGCCTGCGGGTCCTCAACTGGGCGGATTACATCGACGCCGACGATGCCGGTTCACCCGGCACGGTGGCTCGCTTCGAGGCGGCCACCGGGACGTCCGTCGACTACGTCGAGGACTACGACGGCAACGAGGACGCCTTCGCCGACCTGTTCGAGCCGACGCTGGGCCGGGGCCAGGCCACGGGCTTCGACATCGTCGTCCCCACCTACTGGGCCGTGGCCCGCATGCTCGACCGGGGCTGGCTCCAGCCTGTTCCCATCGAGCGGGTGCCCAACCACGTCAACGTCGACCCCGCCTTCTTGGGCATGCCCTGGGACCGCGGGGCCCGCTACCACATGCCCTGGCAGGTGGGCATCACCGGGATCGCCTACAACCCGGCCCTCACCCGCCGCGATGTACGGGCTGTGGAGGACCTGTTCGACCCCGCCCTGCGGGGCCGGGTGGGCATGGTGTCGGAGATGCGCGAGACCGTCGGGCTGGTGATGCTCACCCAGGGGGCCGACCCGTCCCGGGCCACGGTGGCCACCGCCGAGGCCGCCCTCGAACGTATCGACCAGGCCGTCGGCAGCGGCCAGATCGCCCGGTTCACGTCCGCCGAGTTCGTCGACGCCTTGACCTCGGGGGAGTTCGCGGCGTGCCTGGCCTGGTCGGGCGACATCATCCAGCTCCAGGCCGAGCGGCCCGACATCCGTTTCGTGATCCCGGCCGAGGGGGCCATCCGCTGGTTCGACAGCATGGTCATCCCCGTGCGGGCCGACGACGCGGCGGCGGCCGCCGACTGGATGAACTTCGTGTACGACCCGGCCAACGCGGCTCGCATCACCCAGGCCGTTCAGTACATCAGCCCTGTTCTGGGGGTACGCGAGGAGCTGCTGGCGGCCGGGGGCGAGGCCGCCGCGCTGGCCGCCAACCCCATCCTGTTCCCCGACGACGAGACCCGGCGCCGCCTGTTCTTCTGGGCCGGGCTCGACGCCGCTGCCGAGGACGCCGTCGCCGCCCGCTTTTCGGAGATCATCGCCTGATGCCCCAGCGCATGCACCGCTTCGACGCCACCATGGGTTCGTTCACGGCCGACGTGATGGCCTTCGCCCGGCGCCGGATGGAGGCCGACGCCCACGGCCTGGCCCTGGGCCACCCGCGGTCCCCCGCCGACCTCGACGCCGCTGCTGGCCCGAGCATCACCGAGGAGGGCCTCGGCCCTGACGAGGTGCTGCGCCGGTTCACCGAGGTGCTCGAGCCGGCCTGCCTGTCGGTCGACTTTCCCCGCTACCTGGCCTTCGTGCCCGCCGCCCCCAGCGAGATCGCCGTGCTGGCCGACCTGGTCGTGAGCGCCTGCTCCATCTACGGGGGGTCGTGGCTGGAGGGGGCAGGGGCGGTGTGGGCCGAGAACCAGGCCCTGCGCTGGATCTCCGACCTGGCCGGCCTGCCCGCCCAGGCCGGTGGGTGCTTCGTGTCGGGGGGCACCAACGGCAACCTGCCCGCCCTGGTCGCGGCCCGGGCCGCCGCTCGGGCGGCCCGGGCCAAGGGGGACCGGGCCAGCCCGGCCGGAGGCTGGGCGATCGTGGCCGGCGAGACGGCCCACTCGTCGGTCGAGGCGGCCGCCGAGGTGATGGACGCCGAGCTGGTCGTTGTCCCCGGCCGCCGTCTGACCGGCCCGGCGCTCGCACCCGTCCTCGCCCGGCTCGGGCCGAGGGTGGCGGCGGTGGTGGCCACCGCCGGTTCGACCAACCTGGGCCTCGTCGACGACCTGGCCTCGGTGGCCGACGCCTGCTCGGCCGCTGGGGCGTGGCTGCACGTCGACGCCGCCTACGGAGGGGCGGCCCTGTGCGCCCCCTCGGCCCGGCCCCGGTTCGCAGGCATCGAGCGGGCCGACTCGGTGATCGTCGACCCCCACAAGTGGCTGTTCGCCCCCTTCGACGTCTGCGCGCTGGTCTACCGCGACCCCGAGCTGGGCCGGCTGGCCCACTCCCAGCATGCCGACTACCTCGACGTGCTCTACAGCGGGGACTGGAACCCGTCGGACTACGCCGTCCACCTCACCCGCCGGGCGCGGGGTGTGCCTTTCTGGTTCGCCCTGGCGGCCAACGGCACCCGGGCCTACGCCGAGGCCGTGGAAGAGTGCCTGCGCACCACCCGCCGGGCGGCCGAGATCGTGCGAGCCGCCCCTCACCTGGAGCTGGTGTGCGAACCCGAACTGTCGGTCGTGGCCCTCCGCCGGACCGGTTGGGGCTTCGACGACTACCGGGGCTGGTCCAACCGCATGCTGGAGTCGGGCCAGCTCTTCGCCGTCCCGTCCCGCCACGAGGACGAACCCATGCTGCGGCTGTGCATCGTCAACCCGGCCACCACCGAGGACGACATCGCTCTGGTGGTCGCGTCCCTGCGCTGACGGCTACCCCGGTCGGGCCCGGCGTCACCGCGGCGGCCGCCACGTACGCGAACCCCAGCTCCTCAGTCATCTCCCGGCCGGTGACGAAGGTCACCTCGCGATATCGGCCCAGTTTGTCCATGGGGCCCGGGCGCCGTGTCCGTCAAAGTGCCCTTGCAGCCGGTCAACGGCGCGTGCGGCCCACCTAGTCCGTGGGCCACGCGCTTCGTCCCGGCAGACAGACAACCGGTACGTGAGGAAGACCCACGGTGCGTGGGCTCCCGGCTTTGCACTCGTGAGCCTACCGCGCACCCGGGCTCTCCCTCGCGCTGAGCAAGGGGAGAGCGCATGGACACCTGCGTCCTGGAACATCCGCGGGCCGACCACGGTACAGAGGCCAGCCGCCCGGTCACGGCCGGGCCCGCCCGTAGCCGCAAGCTACTGGTGGGCGCCGTCATCTCGGTCCTGGGGCCCATCGCCGTCACCGGCGTGGCCTGGGCCAACGGCTGCGCCTGCGGCTAGCGGCCTGCGGCTGAGCGGCGCTCCGCCCGGCAGGTCAGGGCCGGAGGTGGGACAGGCGGGCGGGCGGGCCGGCCCCGTCGCCCGCCTGGCTCCGCCGCACCATCTCGAGTACCTCGGTTACCTCCATGGCCCGGCCCGCGCTCATGGAGCGGGCCTTCTCGCCGTCGGTGACGTGCTGGTCGCAGTGGGCGATGACATCGCGGCGGAGGTCGTCGTGCTCGCCGCTGGGCCGGGTACCCATCTCCGACCACAAGGTGTCGGCCGCGCCGATCATGCGCAGGGCCGGGCGCCAGCGCCCGAGCCGGGCCGTGACCGCAGCCAGCGTGACGAGGGTGGCGGCGCACCAGGGGCGGTCGCCGAGCTGGTCGTAGCTCGCGAGGGCCTCGATCGTGAGCGCCTCGGCCGACTCCAGGGCCCCCCGCTTGTAGGCGACGCGGCCCAGGCCGGCATTGGTGGTGGCCAGCCCCCGGGCGTCGCCCATGGCGATCTGGGCGCGGCGGCACTCGACCAGCCAGTCCTGGGCTTCTTCGAACTGGCCCTCGTGCTCGGCCGCCCAGGCCAGGTTGCCCAGGGTCAGGGCCTTGTTGAACCGGTCACCGACCTGGCCCAGCAGGCGGGCCGCCTCGGTCCAGTGTTCATAGGCCGGTTCGAGGGCCAGGCGGCGCCGGCAGATCATCCCCCGCCCGATCAGGGCCTGTGCCCGGCCCCGAGCGTCGTTCAGCCGGTCGTAGATGGCCTGGGCTTCCATGAAGCAGTGGTCGGCCTCCTCGAGGTGGGAGAGCTGCTCGGCCAGGGCGCCCCGGTTGAGCCAGGCGATGGCGGCCACGGCGGGCAGGTCGAGCTCCCCGGCCAGGGCCTCGGCCTCGTCCAGGTAGGCACGCGACTCGTCGAAGTGTCCTGTGACCCAGGCGAGGGCACCGGCCCCGGCGCACGCCACCGCCCGGGCGTGGCTCGGTCTCGGGGACGCGGCCAACGCGCGCGCCAGCCACTGGCGTCCGGTGGGGATGTCCCGCATGAGGTGGAAGCGCCAGCTGTTGCCGGCCATCTCCAGTGCGAGGTCGGGCTCGTGCTCGAGGGCCCACTGGAAGCCGGTCCGCAGGTTGTCGAGCTCGATCGACAGCTCCTGGGCGCACTCGGACTGGCGGTGGCCGGTGAGCCCAGCCCCGCACCGGTCGGACAGGGCCACGTAGTAGCGGGCGTGGAGCCGGCGGGTGGCCGTGCGCTGGCCCCGGTCGGCCAGGCGGGCGTCGGCGAACGACCGGATCGACGCCAGAAGGTCGAAGCGGGGGACGTCGCGGTCCTCCCCCCACAGTTCGACGACGCTCTTGCGGGCCAAGGAGGCGAGGAGCCGGGTGGTGGCCCGGCGGTCGGCCCCGATGGCGGCCCCGGCGACGGCGGCCGCCGCTTCGGCCGTGAAGCCACCCGAGAACACCGACAGGCGGTCGAGCAGGTCGGCTTCGTCGCGCTCGAGAAGTTCCCAACTGGCGGCGATGGCCCCGGCCAGGGACTGGTGGTGGGAGGGCAGGTCGGCGGGGACGTCGTCGGCCAGGTCGAGGGGCTCGGACGCCCTCTCGGCGATGGCCGCCGTCCCCTCGGTGGCCACGCCGCCGGCGGCCAGGACGATGGCCAGGGGGAGCCCGTCGACCTTCCGGCACGTACGGGCCACGGCCTCGCAGTTGTCCTCGGTCAGCCGGAAGCGGGGGTCGGCCATGGTCGCCCGGGCCACGAACAGCTCGACGGCTGTCCCCCGGCTGATCTCGGCCAGCGACGGGCCCGACCAGAGGTCGGGCAGGCCCAGCTTCGGCACCGGGTAGACGTGCTCGCTGACGAGGCCGAGGGCCTCGCGGCTGGTGACCAGCAGCTTGACCCCCGCGACCTCCCCGGCGAGGGTGCTGACCAGGTCACGTGCCTCCAGGACGTGCTCGAAGTTGTCGAACACCACGAGCACCTGCTGGCCCCGCAGGCGCCGGGCCAGCAGTTCGGCCGGGTCGGCGCCCGGCTCGACGGGCAGTCCCATCTCCCGGCACGCCCGGGGGGCCACGTCGGCCGCGTGGGCCACGTCGAGCAACGACACCCACCATGAGCCGCTGAGCAGCACCGAGTCGAGCCGGGTGGCCAGCTCCAGGGCGAGGCGGGTCTTGCCGATCCCGGGCGGCCCTACGAGGGTTACGAGCCGGGTAGGGCCGGCCAGCAGCGACTGGAGCGCCTCGAGCTCCTGGTCCCGCCCCACGAGGGCGTCCGGCGGGCACGGCAGGGGCGGGCGGGAGAGGTCGGTGCTGGAGGCGTGGACGAGCGCCTCCTCGGGGGTACCGGCCACCTGGGCCAGACGGGCCAGGAACTGGCGGCTGGCCGGCCTCGTGCCGCCCTCGATCTTGGCTATGTAGTTCGTGTCGTAGCCGAGGGCCTCGGCCAGGGCGGCCTGGGACATCCGGTTCTGGTGGCGCCACGACTTCAGCCACTTCCGGAGCTCACTACCCTGCTCGACACCCGGTGTCATTTACGACCTGACCCCCCAGCAACAGTCTGCCCGCCGGGATTGTCCACCATTGTCCATGTTTGTCCATTCTGCGTCCAGGGCACCTGGGTTTCGATTGCCACGACCTGAGACCTGCGTTCGGTGGGGGTGACCCTGGTGGGCGCAGGTGCCACGACGGGCTCAGGGCACCAGTTGGTGTAGCGGTCCCGTCCGGGGGCTAGGCCCGGACCGGACCGCTACCCTGGTTTACGTCCCTGTGAGCGAAACACCCGAAGAAGGGCAAGAGGGGGACGGGGAGGCCCGCGCCGAGCGAACGCCGTTCACCGCCGACGACTACTTCCGGCGCCCACCCCGTGATCTCCGCCGTTTCCCCCGTCTCGTCGCGGGCGCGCTGACGCTCACGTGGCGGGCCGCTCGCCGGGATTTCATCATCTCCGCCCTCCTCCAGTTCGTTTCCGCCCTGGCCCTCACGGGCCAGCTCGTGGTCGGGCGCCAGGTGCTGGGCGGCATCTTGGAAGTCGGCCAGGGAGCGTCGGTGGCCGGCCTGGCTCCGCCGCTGGCGATGCTCGCCCTGCTGACCAGCGTCGTGGCCGTGGCCCGCATCTCCCAGCAGTCGCTCCAACGCCTGATCGCCGAGCGAACGGCCTACCACGCCATGAGCCAGGTGCTGAAGGTGAGCACCACCGTCGACCTGGTGACCTACGAGGAGCCCGCCTTCCACGACCGCCTGGTCCGGGCCCTGGTGAACGCCCAGAGCCGCCCGGCGGCCATGGCCGCGGGCATGCTCGGCCTCATCTCGGGCGGGCTCAGCGTCGTGGCCATCGGCGTCGGGCTCCTACTGCTTCAGCCCGAGATCCTGGGGCTGGCCCTGGTGGCTTTCATCCCCGGGTGGTACGCCACCCGGCGGGCCAGCCGGGCCGTGTACGACTTCGCCCGGGCCCAGACCGAGCGCGACCGGCGCCGGACTTACCTCTCCGACGTGCTGACGGGCAAGGCCTCGGCCAAGGAGATCAGGGCCTACCGCCTGCGGGGTTACTTCCTGGACACGTTCAGCCGCCTCTACGACGAGCGGATCGCCGACCTGCGCCGGGTCACCCGCCGGACCCTGCAGTGGGGGATGACCGGCAGCCTGCTCAGCTCGCTCCTGACCGCTTCGACCTTCGCCGTGCTGCTGTGGTTCGTATCGACGGGCCGCACGCCCCTGGAGGCCGCGGGTGCGGCCGCGGGCGGCGTCGTGCTGCTGGGCCAGCGCCTGTCGACCCTGTCGGGTTCGATCGGCTCGTTGTACGAGAGCTCGCTGTTCGTCGAGGACTTCGTGGGGTTCGTGGCCGCCGAGCCGGTTGCCCCCGTCGGCCGGGACAAGGCGCCCGACGGGTTCGACCACCTCGTGCTCGAAGACGTGGTCTTCCGCTACCCGAGCTCGGACCGCCCCAGCGTCAACGGTGTCTCCCTGGAGGTGCGGCGCGGCCAGGTGATCGCGCTGGTCGGCGAGAACGGGTCGGGCAAGACGACCCTGGCCAAGGTCATGGCCGGGCTCTACGCGCCGGAGTCCGGCCGGGTGACCTGGGACGGGACCGACATCAACCGGTACGACCCCGACGAGCTCCGGGAGTCGGTGGCCGTGATCTTCCAGGACTTCCTGCGCTACTTCCTTCCGGCCCGGGTCAACATCGAAGTGGGACGGGCCGACCGCATCGGCGACGACGACGGGGTCGTGGGCGCCGCCCGCCTGGCCGGGATCGACGAGGGCCTTCGCCGGCTGCGCAACGGCTACGACACTCTCCTCGGTCCCCAGTTCTACGGCGGCACCGACCTCTCGGGGGGCCAATGGCAGCGCCTGGCGCTGGCCCGTGGGTTCTTCCGGGACGCGTCGCTTCTCATCCTCGACGAGCCCACCGCCGCCCTCGACCCCCGGGCCGAGGCCTGGCTGTTCGAGAGCATCCGCCGCCTGTTCGAGGGCCGCTCGGTCGTGCTGATCTCCCACCGGTTCTCCAGCGTGCGCACGGCCGACCGCATCTATGTCCTCCACGACGGGGTCATCGTGGAGGAGGGCACCCACGAACAGCTGATGGCCGAGAAGGGGCGTTACGCCGAGCTCTTCGCCCTGCAGGCTTCGGCCTACTTCGACGTCGAGCCCCCCCCGGGCCCGCCGGTGCCCGACCCTGGGACGGTCCCCACCGACGGCTGACGCCCTGGCCCTACGGCCCCGCCCCTTCGCGGCGGTAGATGCCGACCAGCTCGGCCACGTGCTCGTCCATGGTCTTGACCCTGGGGAACCGGTCCAGGGCGGCGAGGGTGCCCGGAGTGGACACCAGGGCCCGTAGTTTGGCCGCCAGGTCGTGGCGGTCGTCGGGCTCGAAGAGCAGCCCGTTGCGGCCTTCGGCCACCACCTCGGCGAGCGCGCCCACGCGGCTGGCCAGGACCGGCAGGCGGGCGCGCGCGGCCTCGTGGGCGACCCGGCAGAAGGTCTCGTGGACGCGCGAGGGGATGACGAGAAGGTCGAGCGAGGCCAGGTAGGACTGCATCTCGGTGAACGGGACGCGGTCGCCGACCGTGATGCGGGGGTCTTCGGCGGCCGCCGAGCGCAGCCGCCGAAGGTAGTCCCGCTTCAAGGGTTCGCCCCGGAGGGTCAGCCGGGCCCCGGGGGCGTCCACCGTGCGGAAGGCGTCGACGAGCAGGTCGGCCCCTTTGGACTCGTGGTAGATCCCCAGATAGCCGACACTCACCCGGCCACACGGCGCAGCCCGACCGCCGACCACCTCGCCGGCCGACGGTTCGAGGCCGTAGGGGAGGACCTCGATCGTCGACGGCCGCGCCCCGAACTCGACGAACCGGTCCCGCACGAACATCGAGGGGGCGACCAGCACGTTGGCCCGGCCCAGGGTGGCGCGCATGCGGGCCGGGCGCGAGAGGTGGTGGCGGGCCCGCGTCCACAGCCGGCCTCGCAGGGCCAGGGCGGCCACTCGGCGGACCGAGGTGGCCTCGCTGTGCCACAGGCAGTTCACTCCCCACAGACGACCGCCCAGGTGGTGGCTGCGCCCGGGCGCGAGGTTGACGAGCGGGCACAGGAACCAGTGGTCGTTGAGGCCCACGACCACCGGCGTGCCCCGGTCCCGGGCGACCTCGACGAGGGCCGGGGACAGGTGCATGAGGTGAAGGACATGGACCACGTCGGGCTTGGTGCGGTTCAGCGCCTCGACGAACCGGTCCTCGACGTCGGGCCGCCGCAGGGCCAGGGGGTCGTCGGGGGCCCGCTCCGGGTCCCATAGGCGTTCGACCTCGATCGGGCCTTGGTGCTCCACCGAGTGCACGGTCGTCGCCGACCTGGGGTTGGCCGCGAAGACGGAGACCTCGTGGCCGGCCCTGACCAGCGCTTCGGCCAGGCCCTCGCCGTAGAGCTGGGTCCCGCCCTGCTCGTCAGGGGGGTACCCGAATGACACCAGCAGGACCCGCAACTTCGTCACCTCCGCCCCTCGTCGCCGGGTGCGCGAACGGCGAACGTAGCGCCTTGGAGCAGGGCCCCCTTGATCGCGGCGTTGTTCGCGGTTAGAAACGAACGGACGGCTGATCGCGCTCGAGCCCATTCGACGGGCTGGCAATGCGGGTCAGGGTGGGACCAGGAGGTTCTGATGCGCAAGCGTGCTGGGGTGCTGGCCATTGTCTCCGGCCTTGTTTCGGCGACTGCCGGCCTGGTGGCACCGAGCGTGGCCCACGCCAACGTCTCGTGCGGGCAGACGATCACCACCAACACCGTGCTGACGGGCGACGTGGGGCCGTGCGCCAACGGCGGGATCATCGTCGGGGCCGACAACATCACCCTCGACCTCAACGGCTACCGGGTGTTCGGCACCGCCCCGGCGGCCGACGGGGTGGGCATCTACCTGGAGAACCGGCGGGGCGTCACCGTCAAGAACGGGTGGGTCACCGACTTCGACGGCGGTGTGGTCATCCGCTACGGGCGGGGCAACACGGTCACGGGAATCAAGGCCTACGACAACCTCGGGTCGTCGCTCGGCCACCCTCCGGCCACCGGGACGTCCTTCGGCGACGGTATCGCCATCCAGGCCTCGACCCACAACAGCATCGTCGGCAACGAGGCCGTCAACAACGGGCCCTTCTCGGGGATCGGCATCTACCAGCAGACCGACTCCGACCACCCCGGGTTCGTCACCGGCCCGGCCGGTTACAACCTGGTCGACCGCAACATCGTGCGGGACAACAACGCTTGCCGGGCCAGCGGCTTCTGCGACAACGACGGGATCCGGGTGGAGCCCAACGTGGCCCGGGGCAACGTGATCTCCAACAACGTCGTGACCGGCAGCGGCCTCGACGGCATCTCCTTGTTCGGCGGGGTGCGAGGCACGCTGGTTATCCGCAACATCGCCTCGGACAACGGGGTGACCAAC
This sequence comes from Actinomycetota bacterium, assembly GCA_040754375.1. Classification (NCBI taxonomy): domain Bacteria; kingdom Bacillati; phylum Actinomycetota; species Actinomycetota bacterium. The sequence continues at coordinate 2,256 of JBFMCT010000038.1, read as the reverse complement.
GACTTGGGTGACGGCATCCGCGTGTTCGGCCCGAGCAACATCATCCAGTACAACCAGACCGACGGCAACGCTTCGGGTGGTGTCAGCGTGGCCCGCCGCACGGGGTTCGGTGGCGGCTCGTTCCCGCCCGCCAACCCCAACGGCCGGGGCAACGTCATGTTCGGCAACACCGCCTCGGGCAACGGCATCTTCGACCTGTGGGACTCCAACCCCAACTGCGTGACCAGCCTGTGGCGGGGCAACTCGGGCACCCTCGTCAGCCCTCCCTGCACGCTCAACTGATAAGCGTCGGCCCGGCCGGCGTACCCTCGCGGCCGTGAGGGCGCGCGCCGGTTCGCTGCGGCAGCTCGAGGCCGAAGGCCACCTGGTGGCCAAGGCGGGCTCGCAGCCCGTGTGCGTGTTCTGGGCCGACGGCGTGGCCCGGGCGGTCGACGACCGCTGCCCCCACATGGGCTTCCCCCTCCACCGCGGTTCGATCGAGGAGGGCCTGCTCACCTGCCACTGGCACCACGCTCGCTTCGACCTGGCCACCGGCGGCACCCTCGACCCGTTCGCCGACGACGTGCGGGTGTTCCCGGTCGAGATCGACGGGGACGACGTGTTCGTCGTCGTCGAGGCGCCGGCCGGCCACGTCGAGCACCTGCGCCGCCGGCTGGTCGAGGGCCTCGAGCAGGGCCTGACCCTGGTCATGGCCAAGGCGGTACTCGGGCTGCTGGAGGCGGGGTGCGGGCCGGGCGAGATCGTGCGGGCGGGCGTCGAGTTCGGGACAGCCAACCGTCAATCGGGGTGGGGTTCGGGCCTGACCGTGCTGGCGGCCATGGCCAACCTGTTGCCGTGGCTCGACGAGGGGGACCGGGCGCTGGCTCTCGTGCACGGCCTGGCCTTCGTGGCCCGCGACACCCGCAACCGCCCTCCCCGCTTCCCGCTGGCCTCGCTGGGCCGGGCCGACCTGCCTGCTGATCGCCTGGCCTCGTGGTACCGCCGGTTCATCGAGACCCGCTCGCCTGACGCGGCCGAGCGGGTCCTGGCCACGGCCCTGGAGGGGGGCCACGACGTCGAGCCCGCCATGTTCGCAGCGGCCACCGACCACGTGTTCCTCGACGGCGGGCACACCCTCGATTTCACCAACAAGGCGTTCGAGGTGCTCGTCCCCTTCGGGGTGGAGGGGGCGTCGGTGGTCCTGCCCACGCTGGTCGAGCAGACGGCTCGGGCCACCCGGGCCGAGGAGAGCGGCCGCTGGCGCCACCCCCACGACCTGCTCGCCCTGGTGGCCGGCGCCGAGGCCCGCCTGGCAGCGGTGGGCGGGAGCTCGGGTGGGGCCGGGAGCGCGGCTGGGGCCGGTGGCGGCGGCGGGACCGGCGGTGGGGGTGCGGCCGGCGCTGGGGGCGGGGGCCGGGGTGTGGCCAGGCCGCTGTCCGAGCCCGGTGAGGTGAGCGCGCTGGGCTGGAGCCTGCTCGACGACGACCCTCGGGCCGTGGTCGAGGCCGTGGGCGCGGCCGCCGAACAGGGGGCCACGCCTGAGCAGCTGGGCCGGGCGCTGGCCTTCGCCGCGGCCCTGCGGATCACCCGCTTCCACGTCCAGAACGACTTCGGCGACTGGGACGCCGTCCACCACGCCTTCACCTACGCCAACGGCCTGCACCAGGCCCTGGTTCGCCGGCCCACGCCCGAACTGCTGCGGGGGGTGGTGCACGGGGCATTGCGGGTCTACCTCGACCGGTTCCTCAACGTGCCGGCTGCCCGCCCGCCCTCGATGGTGGACGCGCCGGCCGGCGGCCTCGAGGCCTTGCAGCCGTGCTGGGACGCCCAAGGAGGGGTCGACGAGGCCGGGGCCATCGCCTACGGCTGGGTGCGGGGCCGAGGCCGGGATCGCCAGGCCGAGCTGGTGGCGGCCTTGGGGCACGCCCTACTGGCCGAGGACGCCGAGTTCCACTGGTACCAGACCGTCGAGGCCGCAGCCCGCCAGGCGGCGGCGTGGCCCGAGGGGTCCGAGGAGGCCGCCCTGGTCCTGGCTGGGGCGGCCCGCTTCCTGGCTGCCCACACCCCGACCCGGCGCGAGCTGTCCCACGTGGTGCGCACCGCCGCCCGCCTGCGCCGAGGCGAGGAGCTGTTCACCGAGACTTGAGTAGCGCCGAACGGGGCCGCCGCCGGGCAGGGCCGCCGCCGGGCAGGGCCGCCGCCGGGCAGGGCCGCCACCGTACGGGGCTGCCGCCGGGCAGGGCCGCCACCGTACGGGGCTGCCGCCGGGCAGGGCCG